>JBEDUS010000035.1:0-7163 GCA_040414975.1 Candidatus Udaeobacter sp. | reverse complement strand
AGTTCGATCCGCAGTTTACGCGAAGCATCTTCGATCAATTCCGGCGCTTGAGCGAAATTGCGCTGCGCTCCAATCCTCCGCCCGATTTGTTGATCTGGCCCGAAAGCTCAATGCCAGGGCCAGTCCTTGCGGATCGAGAAAGTTACCAATTTGTAATGGACCTCGCCGCATCGGCAGAGACCGATATCCTTTTAGGCACAATCCATGAAGAGGACGGCAATGTTTACAATGCCGCGCTTCTTGTTTCTGATGGAGGTGAACAAGTGCAGATTTATCGAAAACTGCACCTTGTGCCGTTTGGCGAATACGTTCCTGGACGGCACTGGGTGCCGCTGCTCGCCCGAATCGTTGGCGACCAGGTCCCTGGCGATTTCAAAGCGGGCAGCGAGCACACGGTGTTCGAGCTAACAAATAGCGATGTGAAGGTTGCACCGCTGATCTGTTTCGAAGATACAATTGGCGAGTTGACCAGGCGATTCGTGCTTCCAAGGGAGGGGAATCCCGGCGCAAATTTACTGGTAGACATAACAAACGACGGATGGTTTTTGCATTCCGCGGGTTCCCATCAACACCTGGCAAACGCCATTTTTCGCTGTGTGGAAAACCGCCGGCCGATGGTTCGCACCGCAAACACTGGAGTAACCTGTTTTGTAAATGAATTCGGACGCATCACTCAGAAATTGCAGGACGACACAGGCAGCACGTTTACTGAAGGCGTGCTCGCCGGCGAGGTAAAGGTTCCGACTGAACACGAGCTAACGTTTTACACGCGCCATGGTGAATTGTTTGCGCAGTTATGCGCAGTTGTGACTGCGATAGCGATTATCGTCGCATCCATACTGCGAAGATTTGTGTAAGGCGTAGCAAGGCGAGCACCGCGCGCGGTTCGGTAATGCGGCTGACATAGCCGCCACTACAACTGAATCGCGAGAGTTTCCGCGTTGTGGTAGAAAATCGCCATGTCTGTTGAATTGCCGCTCGATCATTTGGCAGAGCTTTGGCCGAAGAAGTTTCGCGGCACGCGGATCGGTGCGCTGCTTCATCCCTCATCGGTCTCGGCAAAGCTCGAGCATGCTTCCCGGATTCTCGAGCGACACAATCACGAACTCTATCGTCTCGATGCGTTTTTTGGCCCGCAACACGGTTTTCTTGGCCAAACCCAGGACAACATGGTGGAATGGAAAACTTACGAGCATCAGCGTCTTCACATTCCCGTTTACAGTTTATATGGCGAACACCGCGAACCGACGGTGGAAATGCTGAACGGCCTCGATGTTTTGCTCGTTGATCTTCAAGATATCGGAGCGCGCTATTACACTTTTATCTGGACGATGTATCTCTGCATGCGCGCCTGCGAAAAAGCGCGCGTAGAAGTCATCGTTCTCGATCGGCCTAATCCGATCAATGGCGTAACCACCGAGGGCCCGCTGTTGAATCCCAATTACAAATCCTTCGTCGGTCTCCATTCGATTCCAGTGCGCCACGGAAAAACAATTGCCGAACTCGCTCGACAATTTCGAGATGAAGCCTTTCCGGAATGTCGATTGTCGATGTTGCCGATGAAAAACTGGGAGCGCCAGATGTGGTTCGATCAAACCGGTCTGCCCTGGGTAATGCCATCACCCAACATGCCCACGCTCGATACTGCGATTGTTTATCCCGGAATGTGTCTTTTTGAAGGAACAAATATTTCGGAAGGCCGCGGCACAACGCGCCCGTTCGAGATTTTTGGCGCGCCGTTCATTAAAGCCGAAGCATTCTGCCGCGAGCTCAATGCCTTAGGATTATCGGGCGTTTTCTTCCGCGAGAATTATTTCCAGCCCACCTTTCACAAGTTCGCAGCTGAACTTTGTAGTGGCGCGCAGTTGCACGTGACCGATCGCAACGTGTTTCAGCCATTTCAAACGGGCGTTGAAATCATTCGCGTACTCCGAAGATTGTATCCAGACCAATTCGCATGGAAGCAACCGCCTTACGAATACGAATGGAAACGACTTCCCATCGAAGTTTTGATCGGCGGCCCGATCGAATCGCTGTTCGGCAACTGATTACTACGATCGCAGCCTGCATCGTTTTTGCTGCAGCGTGTTCCAGACTCCGTGCGGATATTCCGTGGCCTGAAGTTGTCCAGCGGCTCGCGTATGAAAATGAAAGACTGGCACGGCGTCCTCAAGGACATAATGGCGAATACTTCATCGTCTGTACTCTTTATTACACACCGAAAGAATCCGGCTTTACTTTCGAACGCGGATTCGATGCAACGCCGATCACAAAACCTGGCTTGCACGGACGAACATATCCACGCGACTTTCTGCGCTCGGTGAAAAAGGAAGGCTTCGGTCGAATCGTTACAACGGTGAACGGGCGCAATTACATTCGTTACAACGGTGGAGGTTCATATGCGTTCGCCTCGCACCCTACAGGCGGCGGCGGGGTTTTGGTTCCACGCTTTTCCGCTGCGATAAAGTTGACTCAGGGCAGTTTGCGGCATGGCGCGATTGTCGAAACCGAGTCTCCTGACGTGCAGAAAATATTTCGCAGCAATCGATGGAAGATCATGGACACTGGCGGGGGTCTGCGGCGGTGGCAGATCGACTGTTATTACGGAGAAGATGAGCCCCTGGGACCCGGCAAATTTATGGGGCGCCCGCGTGCGACTACGTTTGAGTATGCCTACGCCAACGCGCGAATCACGAATTAACGTGAAGCCATTTACGGTCCGGCTAAACCTTTACGGAGATCTTGATTTTTTTCTTCGGTCAGGAGCGCGTGGCCGAAGCATCGAACGCAGCCTAGCGGAAAAGACGTCGGTCAAGGATGTGATCGAATCGTGCGGCGTGCCACATCCTGAGGTCGATTTGATCCTGGTGAATGGACAGCCGGTCGATTTTCACTATGGGATCGCCAGCGCTGCTGATATCGAGCTTTATCCGGTTGGAATCTCACCTACACAATTTAAGGAAAAACGATTGCAAGTGGCCACGATTTCAAAGTTTGTAGCAGACGGACATCTTGGCAAACTCACACGCAACCTGCGCCTCGTTGGCTTGGATGTCGCTTATGATTCTCAGGCGGAAGATCGGCGATTGCTCCACATAATGGAACGCGAACATCGGGCGCTCCTGACACGGGACCGGCGTTTGCTCATGCACGCGGTAGTAAAGACCGGTTACTGCCCGCGTTCACAAAATGCTGAGGAACAAACCGTCGAAGTCATTCGCCGTTTTAATCTCGTTGGCTACCTCGCCCCATTTACGCGGTGCCTCCGCTGCAATGCGCCGCTGCGAAAGATTTCGAAGGCTGAGATAATTGAGATGCTCGAACCGCTTACGAAAATTTACTATGAACAGTTCCTGCGTTGCACCGGTTGCGGTCAGATTTACTGGCCTGGATCACACTTCTCGAAACTCGAGAAACGCCTCGAGCAAATCCGCGCGAATTTCGTCAGTTGAGCTGGCGGATGTGCCAGAGCTTTTATAGGCAAAAACGGATTCAATCGTATTGTCGCCGATTCTGAAATGAAATCTGCGTGGTGCCGCACTCTCTGCTTCATTTTTTTAACTCTTCATTTCTCAGGTGTGGCGCAAGCGTACGGCCCGCTGGGACATGAAATCGCCGGGGCGATTGCAGACGAGCGGCTGGCGAATACGTCCACCGCTGCGAAGATCCACGCGCTACTGGGTCGACTTACATTGGAAAAGGCCGCCGTCATTGCCGACGAGATCAGAGGCTGGGACAAAAGAGGCGTTGACGATCCGCGGCCATTCCATATTTCAGGGCCTCGCTACATCGACAAGCAGTTACGCGATTTTTGGCGAGCAAACCCGCCGACACCCGGCGCAGATCCAGGGGCATCCTCACATCATTGGTTCCATTATACCGACGTTCCCGTGGTGCCGGCGCAAAGATACCGCGACGGGCACGCTGGCCGAAGCGAATGGGACGTAGTCCATATGATTCCATTTTGCATTCAGGTCTTGCAGGGACGAATACCTGAACAAAACGACCGAAAAATTACCAAGCCCGTAGCGCTCATTTTGCTTGCGCATTATGTCGCCGACATTCACCAGCCATTGCACGTTGGCGCGCTATATTTCGATCAACAGGGCGCAGTCGCAGATCCTGACAAAGATAAGTCGGCGCTCGGAGACGAAGGCGGAAACACGTTTACGCTGGAACTGAGCGACGAACCACCTCGCAGACGCGGAATTCATAAGAAGAAACTCCACGGCTTTTGGGACAACGATGCAGTGAACGCGGTTTTTCTTCAGGGGCCGGTCACGCTGCCAAAACGCGAATTGCAGGCGATGATCGAGCCGCAAAAAAGACAACTGATCCACGAGATGACGACGCACGAACCCAACAATTGGCAAATGCCACGAAATGTTCCCGTCGATAGTTATGCTGAGATGTGGGCGGACGAAATCTTGCCGGTCGCGCGTGAGGCGTACGCGCGGCTGGAATTTACAGATGTTCATCCGCAACAAGATGGAGGCCGCGTCGTTGCGGCGGGTGACGCGGTCGAAAAATCAGCGCCGAATCAAATGACCTATCGCGAGTGGGCAGCAGGTGTTGTCCGGCAAGAGCTACACAAAGCCGGTTGGCGCCTTGCCAATTTGCTGGAGAAAATTCTATAGCTGAAGGATGCGTGCCGTTGTCCAGCGTGTAAGTCGCGCGCGCGTAACCGTGGAGAATAGCGCTGTGGGAGAAATCGCAGCGGGTCTTATGATTTTGCTTGGCGTCGGGCGCGACGATACATCCGCAGTCGCCGTCAAGATGGCCGAGAAGATCGCAAACCTCAGAATCTTTGAGGACGATCAGGAAAAAATGAACCTTTCTCTCCTGGACGTAAAAGGAAGCGCGCTGGTTGTCTCCCAGTTTACGCTTTACGGTGACGCTCGTGGTCAACGCCGACCCAGTTTTATTGCTGCGGCGCCACCCGTCCAGGCAAAGAAACTGTACGAAGAATTCTGCGAAGCGCTGCGCGCGTTGGGAATTACCGTGGCCACAGGAGTTTTCCAAGCAATGATGTCAGTAGAATTGGTCAACGAAGGTCCGGTAACAATCCTTCTCGACTCGGACAAAACATTCTAGGCCGCGTCAGATTGCCACGGATGCGTTTGCGCGAACTGAGAAGCGATGCGGTCCAACCCAGGGCTGCAGCGCAAAGTTTCGCGGAAGCTTTAGGAGAGCGCACGCGTCTTCGCGTCGCTTTTGAGAGCAGTCTGCTATCCAGATTAGGCACGGCACCGTTGATGCGGTGAAAGCCGATGGAGGACTCACCCCACTCACAAGGCGCTCTAGCGCGAAATCTCCGATGCCCGATGAAGAAAACGCAAAAACAAAAAATCGCGCCGGGACCTTCCACGGCGCGATTTCTCTCAAGAATTATCGACGCAAAATCAGGCTTCGGTTTTCTTTGCGTTCGCGCTTTTCTTGCATTGGGCTTTCAACTCAGCGAATTGCTGGGCAGAAAGAATTCCTTTGGCCTGACTGAGGAATGTGTTGCGGCTTTCCTTTGTGCAGCCTGCCTTCACACATTCGGCCTGCCACGCTTCGATTTTCGCCTTTTGATCAGGCGTGAGATTAAGGGTTGCGAGATTAACGCATGCCATTGAATTCGCCTTCGAAGCACCCTTGGCGCAACACGCGTGATCTCCCGCAAATGCACTGGATGCCGTAAGCATCGCAACTGCAATTAGAGCTGTAGTGGTAATCTTAATCATGGTGAGTGCTCAGACAGGCGCGATGCAAGAACCGTTCAATTTGAATGATCCGTTATTGTCATTCTAATCTCAGAATTAAAGAGGCGATCGCGGAAGTATACCCAGCTTGAATTGCTGGCGTAAGTGCTTTGTAACAACACAGGACTGAGAGCCGCGCGGCGGTCCTCCCGTGTCGGGGACTACTTGAGAACCCTCCCGGCCATGTGGTAGACCTTCTCGCGCCGTTATCTTTGAGAGCCCAATTGCGCTTGCGCGCGCTGAATATTGTCGGCTGCGCCTTTCAACTCCGGCTTCAGGCGCAGCGCCATTTCAAATTCGGGAATGCTCTCCCCAGCTTTGCCGGATGCGAGCAGGGCTAAGCCTAGATTGTTATGGATCTCGGCGCTATTCGGATTCAGGCGGAGCGCTTCGTGAAGCTGCTCGATAGCCTCTGGGATTCTGCCGACCAGCTCGAGAGCGAGTCCAAGATCGCCCAGAACTTCCGCATCATGGGGTGCAGACTGTGACGCGCGTTGCATCTCCCCAAGCGCAGCTTGATCGCGGTTCTGTTTCCACAATGCTTGGGCTAGCTGCACGTGCGCCTTCGGCAGGTCTGGCTGCGAATGGATTGCGGCCTGGAAATATTGGATGGCTTCTGGCAGCCGGCCTTGATACACGCGAGTAACGCCCATGCCGACAAGGCCGTCGTAGAAATTGGAGTCGATCTGCAACGCTGTTTCAAAATGCGCTGCGGCCTCGTCGTATCTGCCGCTATCGCCCAGCGCCATCCCCAGATTGTATTCTATGCGCAGATTAGGCGGAGTGACTGCGAGCGTGTGCTCGAACAAAGTGAAGCTGTCGTGCCAGAGCTGAATCTGCGCGTTAGTAAGAATAGCAAGAACCAATAGAGCCGCGCCAGCTATCGCTGCGCTGAGCGATGGCGCAACACGCCAGTTCCTCGCGACATTCGCTAATCCGAACACCAGTGCGATGAACAAGCCGATAGACGGAATATAGAAGTAGCGGTCCGCCATGGTTTGCCCGCCAACTTGGACAAGACCTATTACTGGAACCAGTGTTCCTACAAACCAAAGCCAGCCCACGATCAGGTACGGCCGGAGTCTTCGCTGGACAAAACAATACGCCGTAATTCCAATCAGCAGGAATGCTGCGCCAATGGTCTGCCAAACCGGTATGCCCGACCGCGCAAACGGATAATAGACGGCCAGATCATTCGGCCAGAACGTGCGCAGTAAATATTTCGCATACGACACAAGCGCGTTCGACAGCCGGAGTGCAATCGGGATGTCGGTGAGTGTGCGTACCGCGCGATCATGAGACTGTGCGACGAATGTGATGACCGATGATGCCGCCACGATAGCAAACAACGGCAACTTCTCCTGCACTAGCACCGCGATCGCTGTAGCCCGTTTCGTGTGGGAGTCGCCACGCTGATTT
>JBEDUS010000034.1:0-13378 GCA_040414975.1 Candidatus Udaeobacter sp. | reverse complement strand
GCATCAAAGATGTCCAGACTTTCTCGCTGACGCGCACTGCAAGCATTGTTCGGTCATCTGATTGGCGTTCGTGATGCGCAAGTGTTGCGCGTCATAATAAAGCTCAACCGACATCAGCCGCATCACCGGATTGCAGCGCGTAAGCTTTGAGCAGTTTGTCGATCAAGATTGATCGCGTTTCGCATTGAATGCTCGTCGTTACGCCCGACTTGAGCCGGAGCGCGTTCGGCCTTTGATTGTCTGTCCGCTGTTTTCATAAAATTAGACGGACTGCGCGCGATGTGCTCACGCGGGCTTGCGTTTTATTCCTGCGACTTATTTGACGTTTCGGACGCATTTTTGCGGTTCGATCGAGTCGTTTTTGCTCGAGGCGCAAGTGGGGGGGATCGTCAGTAACGTCAGTAACGTCAGTTCCCCGAGATGAACTGGTGTCGATTTGCTGACGATACTGACGATACTGACGATGTTTTCCCTACCTTTGCACTCCGATGTTTCATAAAATTGGCCCTCACAAAACGTGCAGATGCTATGACTCGGCGTCACCGGAGCCAGTATTAGCGGCGGCGGGTTTCGCCCGTTTGCTCCTGAACAACCGGATAATTCGTCGGGATTTACTGCGTGGCGGCCGTTCGAAGCCAATCCCTGCGCGCCGTAGTGCCGGGGCGAGCAATGGGAAGGCGAGCCAACTGACGCCAAGACGCTACTATGGAGCCCGACTTTTATCCCAACGCGTCGTTGCCGCCGTTTGTGTAATGCGACGAACCCACCGTGGAGTCCGCGCTGGCACGAGCGCTGCTGACTTACTCTGCACGCAACGCAATCATCGGCTCGACGCGACTAGCTCTGCGCGCCGGCACCCAGCAGGCAAGAAGGGCGATGCTCAATAAGAGCAGGGCAACAGACGTAAAGGTGATCGGATCGGAAGTGCTCACACCGTAGAGCAGGCTCTTCATCATACGGGCGCCGCCGAAAGCAATGACCAATCCGCATAACGATCCAATCGCGGCAAGAAGCATTCCTTGTTTCAGAATCAGTTTTTGCACATCGGACAGCTGTGCGCCAAGCGCCATTCGCAATCCGATTTCACGCGTGCGTCCCGCAACGACGTGCGACATCACGCCATAGATGCCGACCGCCGCGAGAATCAGGGCGAGCAGACCGAAACTGCCGAGCGCGATTGCGGCCATGCGCGCAGGAAATAGCGATGTGCCCATGTGCTCCTTCAGCGTCTTTGCTGCGTAAACGGAAATCGACGGATCGAGCTTTTGGACTTCGGCACGCAACGCGCTTAATACTTGCCGCAGATCCCCGCGTGTACGGGCGACGAGCGTAATCTGGCCGCTATAATCACGGTATAGCGGCGTATAGACCGCGGGCTTGGGATCTTCGCCTAACGAGTTGTATTTTCCATCCGGGACGATGCCGACAATTTCAAAGAACGGATCCTGAGGCCCATGCCAGTTGAAGCGCCGGCCAATTGGATCCTGTCCATTGAAGAACTTTTTTGCGAACGTCTCGTTCACGATCGCGACGCGGCTTTCCTTCTTGTTTTCGTCATCCCGAAAATCACGGCCGCGCAGGGGAATACCCATTACATCAAAGTAACCGGGGCCGCTCTCGATAGGGATCGCGATCGGCAACGTGCTCGAGCCTTTGAACTCTGTGCCTTCGATATAGACCGTGCTGTCGTTGTAGTTCAATCCGAGCGGGAGATAATCAGTCAGCGCGGCGTTTTCGATTTGCGGCAGCGCTTGCGCTCGCTCGAGCACTTGTTTCTGAAAAGCGCGGCCGCGTTGCTCGTTGTAGCCTTGCAAGCTGACATCGAACGAAATCGCGACGGCGTTCTCTGGATTGAAGCCGGGCCGCATCTTCTGAGCGGCTTGCAGACTGCGCACGATCAGCCCAGCGCTGATAAGCAGGATTAACGAAACACTGACTTGCGCGACAACGAGGAAGTTGCGCAAACGTGAGCGACGAAAGCCGGCGATCGATGATTCGTCTTTCAACGCAGGCACAAGCTGCGGTTTCGACGACTGCAGCGCCGGAATGAGGCTAAAAAGAATTCCGGTCGCGATCGAGAGCACCAGCGCGAACGTGAGCACGCGCCAGTCCGTGCGCAGATCGAATAGCAAAGTGACGTCGCTCGGCAAGTGAACGCTCCGCACAGCGCTGTTGATTGCGGCTCCGAGAAATACGCCGGCCGCGCCACCGCTGATCGAAATGAGAAGACTCTCAGTGAGCAGTTGTCTGACGAGTCGTTGCCGGCTCGCGCCGACCGCAAGCCGCACGGCAATTTCCCGACGCCGTTCTGTCGCACGCGCAAGCAGCAGATTGGCAAGATTCACGCACGCGAGCAAAATCACGAGCGCACCCACAGACGCGAGCAATCCGGCGAAGGCAAAGACAGAATTCGCAATATCGGGTATGAACAGGCCGGGTTTACCGAGTCGGATGCCGCGGCCGACGTTCTGCGGATAATCCTTTGCCAATTGCGCGGTCAGCGTCTCCAGCTCGGCTTTCGCCTGCGCGAACGTCACGCCAGGTTTCAACCGGCCGACGGTGAAGAGATTGTTCGAGTCGCGCTTGTCGAGCCACGTGCTCCCCGGTTCGATGGTCTTCGCCATCATTATCGGAATGAACATCTCCGGATCGTACGCGACTTCGGTACCGATAAATCCTTTTGGCGCGACGCCGATAACAGTGAACGGGCGACTGTTGAACTCAACCGTCTTCCCCACGATCGCCGGATCGCGGCCGAAGCGGTGTTGCCAGCAGTTGTCACTAATCACGGCAACGGGACGTGAATCAGGCGTCTGGTCTTCTTCGGGCAAAAATGCGCGCCCGAGCATCGGCTTCACGCCGAGGACATCGAAGTAATTTCCGGAAACGAGATAACCCCAGACGCGCTGACTGGAGTTATTGACTGTGAGACTGCTGACGACAACGCGATAAACGAACAGGCCCGAGAAGACGGTGTTACGATCGCGGTAATCTTTGTAATTCGGATATGACTGCAGCGACCAATCCGCGCCGTCGTGCAGTGTGCCGTAAAGTTCGGCCAACCGCGAAGGCTCCTTCACCGCGATCGGCCGCAGAAAAGCCGTATCGACCAAACTAAAGATCGAAGCATTGGCGCCGATGCCGAGCGCCATCGAAATGATGGCAAGTGCGGCGAAGCCAGGTTGTTTCATGAGTTGGCGAAAGCCGAAGCGGATATCCTGCAGAAGTGTTTCCATAAGCCCCGTGAGATTCTGCATTGTGAGATGCAGCGCGGACGCGCTTCGGATTCAGAAAATGCTACGTTAAATTTTTACTTCTCACTTTCTCCTTCTTACTTCTTAGCGGAGGTATCCCAATGGCAACTAAATATGATGCGATCGTTATTGGCACTGGGCAGGCAGGACCATCTCTTGCAGTTCGGCTGGCCGGCACAGGAATGAAGGTGGCGATTATCGAGCGCAAACGGTTCGGTGGCACGTGTGTCAATAACGGCTGCATCCCAACGAAGACGCTAATAGCGAGTGCGCGCACAGCTCATGTCGCACGCCGGGCCACCGATTATGGCGTGACCATTCCCGGCTCGATCGCCGTTGACATGAAAAAAGTCAAAGTGCGTAAAGATGCAGTGGTCTGTCAAAGCAGCGGTGGCCTGGAGAAGTGGCTAAGGAACACTCAGAACCTGACCGTTATTGAAGGCCACGCACGCTTTGCCGATGCGCATCAGGTTCGTGTTAGCGACGA
Organism: Candidatus Udaeobacter sp.; assembly: GCA_040414975.1. Taxonomy (GTDB): domain Bacteria; phylum Verrucomicrobiota; class Verrucomicrobiia; order Chthoniobacterales; family UBA10450; genus Udaeobacter. The sequence continues at coordinate 9,637 of JBEDUS010000034.1, read as the reverse complement.
ACTTCTGGAGGCAGACAAATTCTTCATCAACGTTGGCGCACGTGCATCTATTCCTCCGTTCCGGGGCATCGATCAAGTGAGCTATTTGGACAATTCAACGATGATGGCCGTCGACTTTCTGCCCGAGCATCTGATCGTCATCGGCGGCAGCTACGTGGGATTGGAGTTTGCTCAGATGTATCGCCGTTTCGGCAGTGAGGTCACTGTTGTGGAGAGAGGGCCGCGACTGATTCATGGCGAAGACGAAGACATTTCCGAAAACATCAAAACGATTCTCGAAGGCGAAGGTATCAAGATCCGTCTGGGCGCTGAATGCATCGGCTTTGAAAAACGCGGCGACAAAGTGGCCGTGCAGGTTGATTGCAGCAGCGCCGATAAAACCGTCATCGGCTCGCATACGCTTCTCGCAGTCGGTCGTGTGCCGAACACCAACGACCTCGGTGTGGAACAGGCCGGGATTAAAGTCGACAAGCGCGGTTACATCCAGGTTGATGATCAACTTTGCACCAATGTTCCCGGTATTTATGCGCTGGGCGATTGCAATGGGCGCGGAGCCTTCACTCATACCGCATACAACGATTATGAAATTGTTGCGGCTAATCTTCTAGACGGGGACCATCGCCGCGTGAGCGACCGGATCACGGCTTACGCCCTTTATATTGACCCGCCGTTGGGCAGAGCGGGAATGACTGAGGCGGAAGTGCGAAGGTCAGGACGGAAAGCTTTGATTGGGAAACGTCCGATGACGCGAGTCGGCCGTGCAGTGGAGAGAGGCGAGACGGAAGGATTCATGAAAGTTTTGGTGGACGCCGAAACGAAAAAGATTCTCGGAGCGTCGCTCCTGGGGATTGAGTGCGATGAGGTAATTCATTCGATCCTCGACGTGATGTACGCCAAGGCGCCATATACGGTGATTCAGCGCGCCATGCACATTCATCCGACTGTCTCAGAATTGATCCCGACCATGCTCGGTGAGTTGAAGCCGTTGGAGTGAACGAGCTAAAAAAACTGTAGCGGCAGGCGTGTCGCCTGCATCTCGTTACCGCTCCTGACACGCCGAAGCCTTGGCGGAGCCGCTCCTGATGCGCGCGTGCAGCGTTGTAAAGGCACTCTCTGCGGCGAGCGCTTCTGTCATTTTGCGCCGGTGCTCGCCGCGGCGAGCACGGCTACAACTCATGCTTACTTCGAGATTGCGCCGTGAATGTCATTCCGCGGAAACAATGTATTGCTCGAGATTTCCGTCCGGCACGGCGTAGGTGCTAACTCCCAGAGTTTTCTTTTGAAATTTGGCCCGGTAGCGACGCGCAGTCATTCCTCCTCGCAATGCTTCGCTGACCAATTCGAAGTCAGTGGGAGCGCCGAGAGGTGCTAGACTACTCGCAAGGTCGTGCAAGCATTGTTTATCAAAATAAGCGTTCGCGTTGTCGGTAAAAAGCGAGCGATCGATCTGACCTTTTTGGAGACCCACCAGGATCGCTTTAGCCTTTGCCAGCGAGTCACGATCGCCAATCGGGGCGAAAATTATTTCGCCAATCTTATTCGCGAGATCTACGGCTGCTCGATTTGCGTCCATGTTAGTCAACACGATGACCGCAGCACGATCGTCCGGATAAACTGCGTTCTCCGCCGTAAATCCTGAGACTTCTCCACCATGAGCAAGCACCCGGCGACCATTGACCAAACTTACGCCGACACCCAAGCCATACCGACTGCTAGCGCCATTCTTGAGTAACTCCGCTCTTTCCATCTCGCGGTAAGACTGTGGTTTCAAAATCGCCTGGTCGATCATCGAGATATCCCATTTGGCTAAATCGGAAGCCGTCATCGCCAACTCGCCTGCGGCAAACAGCCAGCCTTTCCCTTCTTTTGGAGCCGGACGCGCCGGCCCGAGTCCGAAGCGATGGTAGCGAGTGGGCGCTCCGGTTGGCAGAACCGAGCTATCGCAATCGAACACGCTTTCCATGCCCAGCGGATCGAAGACGCGGTGGTGCAGGAAGTCGAGCACCGACATCTCGCTAAGTCGCTCCACGATCACGCCGGCGGCGACGTAGTTCGTGTTGCTGTATTGCCATTTCGTTCCCGGCTCGAAATCGAGCGGTTTTTGCGCCCAGCCTTTCAAGATTTCCTCCGGCGAAGTTGGTTTCATCATTGAAGGCATGACATAATCTTGTGGCCAGTAATCCTGGTAACCGGAAGTCATTGAGAGCACCTGGCGGATCATAACTTCGTTCGCCCGCGTAAGGTCGGGTAGCCAGCGTCCGACGGGATCATCAAGCGAGAGTTTGCCTTCCTCGGCCAGGAGAAGAATGGATGCGGCAGTGAACTGTTTGCTGATCGATCCAAGACTGTAAATCATCGAAGTCGTCGCGGGCCGATGCGATGCGATGTCGGCCAAACCGTATGCTTTGGTGTAAGTCAGTTTTCCGTCCTTCACCACCGCGATCGAGGCACTCGGCACGCCGCTCTCGCTCAGCATTTTAGTCGTTGCATCGTCGATTTTTTTGCTGACCTCGGACGGAAGAGAATTTGTTTCCTCCGTCGCGGACGACGCTGGCGAGGATGTTGATTCGCTAAAGGCCGCGCGACTGAAAAGAAGGAAGACAAAAGGAACAACTATCACGCGGGCGATTGAAACGTTTTTCATAGCGTCTGAAACCCGGGAAGCGTAGCTACCGCTATTCGGAACGCGAGCAAAAGCTCGGCAACACCTTCTTCTGTAGCGGCAGGCTCACCACGGCGAGTCCGTGCTGTGGCGGACGTGTCGCCTGCGAATCCTTCCCTCTGGTGGCAGGCGCGTCGCCTGCGCTTACTGCTGCTGCGGTTGACGCAGCGAATTCTGGACCGAATCCGGTAATTTGTCGGCGTTCCGCAGGAAAAGACTTACTTGCCAGATTTCCGAGTCGCTCAGTTTCTTGTCGAACGACGTCATGGCGCTGAAACGGATCCCGTTTTTCACCACCCAGTGAGTGGCGCCTACCGGATCGTCGGTTACGCCCTTGCTTGGTGGAAGCAAGTGCGGCGGAGGCGGATAAAAACCCTTCGCGCCGCTCGAAGCCTGGTCCAGCTTTCCGTGACACCCTGCACAAGCCTGCATATATACTTTGGCGCCTGCCAGAAGATTGGTCTCGTCCGCCGGTAACGGGGATTGATCGTCCGCGCTCTTGCCAATCGACGCGGTAATAGCCGCGCCCGCGATGGTTTCCTCCAACGGCAACGGTTTGGTGTCCGTTCCCATGAACAGTCCCCCGCGCGCCACAAAAAGATAGCTGGCCAGCACAACGAGCCCGATTCCAACGACAACACCGACCAAAAACTTAATCATGTTTTATTGACGCGTAGGTGACGAAAAAAATAAAGAACTTTCCCGCTTCCCGTTTCTTACTTCTTAATCGAAACTCGCTCGTCTCCCGGCTCACTCACTCCTACCCTCGTCTTTAATGCCAGTCCGGCTCCGACCCTTCTATGTCTCGCGTCCCGCGCGCTCCATTCTTACTTCTTAATTCTTACTTCGTTCATCCTCGGTAAGTTGAAGGTGTTGGAGTGAACGAATTCAAAAAACTTCGCGAACTTGTAGCGGCAGGCTCACCACGGCGAGTCCGTCCTGTGGCGGACGTGTTGCCTGCGATCTCGTCACTCGTTTGCCACGCTGTAGTCCCGCTACTGCGGTACGAAGACTAGTCACATAGCTTGCCCGCCGAGGCGGGTCATTGAGCACTTCAAGAGACCGGTCTTCCCAGCACAACGTCTGCCTTGGTCCAGCTATGGACAGCGCCACAGTGCGCGCATGTAAATTTTTGCCGCTTCACTTTTGCCGCCGGCCAGCGTTTCTCTTCAATTGTGCGGCCTGTATCAGTGAGCTTCGAGGTGGAAGGGCAACGCACTAACAAGCTTTTCAGACCGGAGCCGATCTTCGGTTTCGGCCGTCGTTGCGGCGGGTCGAAATAAAATCGCCTTGCCATTTCAGAGCCGGTACACGATGCGGGCTTTGGCAGTATCGTAGGGCGACATCTGCATCCTCACGCGATCACCCACTGTTAGGCGAATGAAACGTTTGCGCATTTTGCCTGAGATATGCGCGAGCACGAGATGGTCGTTCGCCAGCGCGACCCGAAACATCGTTCCGGGCAGCACGCTCGTGATCGTTCCTTCGATACAGATCGCTTTCTCAGAATCCATCAATGCTCAATTCTAATCTCTGATTGCTAATCGCTAATTTCGGATGGAATTCCGCCCGCTCTCAACGATCAGCTATCAACTATCTCTTGTTGAGCTCTACCGGCGATTATTCGCGAACGAGCGCCGACCGCCGCCGCCGTAAGGGCGCGGACGCTCTTCGCGCGGACGCGCTTCGTTAACCTTCAGGGCGCGGCCGTTAAGTTCGTGGCCGTTCACGGCGCTCATCGCGGCGTTGGCTTGCGCGTTGTCATTCATCGTAACGAACGCAAACCCGCGCGATTTGCCAGTGAACCGGTCCATCATCAGATGGACTTCGTTGACGGTACCGTGTTGTTCGAACAAATCCTGAAGATCGTTCTCGGTGGTCTCAAAAGAGAGATTACCTACGTACATTTTCATTGTGTTTTGAATTTTGGAAAAACTAAGCAGCTACAGAGCCGTTCCCGGGAATCGGGTTTCAAACCACCAATGAGCGACGCTCACCTGACGATCTACCGTGCAGTGAAGTTAAACAGAGCAATCCAATAAGTGCGCAATATCGTGCCAACTGAGCGGAACACAAACGATCATTTCAGCCAATGTTCGGAGGCCTGTCTCAACTTTCAACTATCAACTCTCAATTTCTGTGGACCATGCTCGGTGAGCTGAAGCCATTGGAATGAACAAGCTCAATGTTTTCATCCCCCAATGTAACGATTCGACGACTCACAAATCGCGTCCGCGACAACGCAAATGCTAAATATTTAGATCTGACCCGCCATCTCCGCCCCTGTTTAATCATCTTCTCGATCGAATCTCGGAGCGCTCGATCTCCGCCGATCAAGTCGAAGAACTGGCTGACTGGGTGGACACCGAGCCCCGACGTGTCGCCAGTGAAATGGTTTAAGCGATTTTTCGGAAGCCGGCCATCCTCGAGCTCTGTGTCGCGACTGCGGTCAAAGTTGGCCCTTTCTCGGGGACCCGTCCTTATGTTGGAGCTGTAGCTGGCTCCAGAAACTCGTCGCGGTAGCGTTGATACCCGAGGCGACCTTGTGTCAAAGCGATAAGCACCACTGCCAACGCCCCTAGGCCGATTAGAACAGGTACATTACTGCCGTAGTCGTTGACGATGGGAACAGGAAAAAGCCTGTTTAGGATCGCCAAAACCATGTCAAATGAGGTGTGCACAAAGACAGCGATGAACAGGCTGCATTTCGTGTTGTTGAAGACACATGTCATGACGACAGTGAACGCGATAGCGGCAATGACAAACATAACGATGTTGAGGATCGTGGGCGGTAAATTCCAGGCTGGAATCAAGAATATGGGCAGGTGCCAAAATCCCCACATGGCCCCGAGGATAAGACTCCCGACCAAAGGACCGTACATCCGCTGCAAGCGGGGCAGCGCAAATCCGCGCCACCCCGGCTCTTCGCCCAGTGGCCCTCCCAGGAAGAAAACGTAAACAAACAGAGCGAGCATTGGCAGTGGGGCCAAGCCAGCAAGCCCTTGAAACGATGCGAGGGCCCCCGGCAGGAAAATCACGCTGAGCACCATGATCGCAGGGAGGCCGATAAGGGCGAACAGGTACCATTTAAAGCTCACCCGCCACAGCACCAAGTGGCGCAGTAAGCGGCCTATTCCCTGTCTTCCTTCGGTTACGCCCGTCATAATGAACGCCGATAAAAATGGGCCCACAAAGGAAGCGACGGTGATGGTAGCGTACAATCCCAGAGGACTACGATATGATAGGAGGCCAGCACCATCTTGGGAAAGCACCAGGGGCATCTCCGCGAGCCATGCCAAGGCGTAGGCGATGATGAAGTAAAAGACCAACTGATAATGAGCAAGCAGGGCCTTGATGCCCCTGCGCGGAGCGTCCGACTCCACGGAAACGGCGGCGGCCATGGCGCGATTCTGCCTCTTTTGATCTCTATACCGCAACGGCAAAATGATATCGAATGGTCGCAATGGTCCGGCCGACATTTCGCCGAACCAAGTCCAATCACAATGCAATTGCCGCGCGGCGGGTCATGGCCGCAACATTAAATGTTTACGACGCGACCGTTCTTCGTTTTCCGCGATCCTCGACGCGATGTACGCCAACGCGGCATACAACCCGATTCAGCAATCACAGAGCGCATGGCGATTGAAGTGCCATTACGCGTTTTGAAGCACAGAGGCGGATCGCGCGCCATCCGTCGGTCGTGGAGGCTATCTCCGATGTGAGGAACGTAGCGATCTTCTGCGCTGTCGCAGTCGCAATTGCCCTAACGGTCTACACGCTTACGCAGTGGCGAACGGAGGTCGCGACCCGAAACCATCAGAGGCGGATTGTTTCGGGTATGCTCGAACCACTTCCTCTTCTTGATGCGCGTGGTGTAGTCGGTGCCCGAGAGATTACAAAGCCAGAACTGGTAACTCTGATGTCGAAGACGCGCCCGCTGTCACAAAGCGAAAACGCGCAGGTAGATCGTGGCTGTCCTGGCCTCACGTATCTGTATCAAGGTTTAAGTTTAACGAGATGGCCTGAGTTAGCCCGTGGTACTCGGGCATACCTTCGTCTTGAAGACGCTCTGAACCGAAGCTGCTCAGAGGACGGGGAAAATTTTGTTTTCGTTAAACAGGGATGGTGGACGAGCGGCAAACCGCCAACGCGGGACACCAGAACCGGTGAAGTTCCGCTAAGCTCTGTGACACGTGCAAAGCCAGGTTGGTACACGTTCAACTATGCAGTCTACTTCCCGGCGACAAAAACCTACGTCTGGATCAATCATCGGGAGTACGGTTTCCCTGCAAATCTTCTCTGGCCGATGAAAGCATATCTTTCTTTGTTACCACCGCCGCTCGACGACAATCGTCCGGCGCAGCTCTACTGCTCGACGTGTAGGTGACCGGGTTCACCACGTGCTCCGTTCTTACAGTGTCGAAAGTAAGCTCCGACCCCAGTCTCCAGTCCGTTCTCAACCGAGTTCACGCGGCGGCCCTCGACGGTGCATCACGAGCCGGGCGTTTGCGGAATTTGAAAACTATCTAGCATTTCTTTGAACGCGTCCTTCACGCCCGGCCTTGTGAGGAATTCATTTTTCCCCTTGCCAGCTTTCTTTACGATGCCCTTGCGTGCCCAGTTCGACAAAATGGTTGAAGATAAGACTTGCTCCGATTTCGTCTCGCTCATATGCGCAAGTTCTCAGAGTAACTGGGGCGTGATTATTCCTCCATGGTACTTTGAACAAAGCTCAAAAGCGAACTTTTGAAGATGCTCTTCTTCGGCTTTCGATAAAGCTTTGGAGTCCTTTCCTTCACCCAAAAGCACCGCTGCCCAACGTGTCAGATAAATTTTTTCTTTCTCGGGATAGTAGAAGATAGGACCCTCCGCCCTTGTTAATACCTCCACAAATTGTCGGGCAAAATCGCCGTCGACGAAGAACTTCCGGGGACAGATTCGCGCCCGTGACCAAAAGCACAATCTCGGCATCGGCGCAAGCGAAGGAATCCTGAAGGAACGCCGCCGTCGCCGCCGCAACGGCAGCTTCCGCAACTACGTGCTCGTCGAGCAGAAGATTTCAGCTTGCGCCCGCGGCGAATTAGAGGCCTGCTTAGGAGCGGATTTGAGTTATGGCCACGCCTTCTGCAGGGGACCTTCGAAATTTTGCCATTGTGGGTCACGCGTCGTCCGGCAAAACGACGCTCAGCGAGGCGATGCTCGCCTGCGCGGGCGTGATCGGGCGCATGGGCAACATCGCGCAAGGCACCACGGTTTCGGATTATCACGTCAGCGAAAAGCAACACCAGATTTCCACCCAAACTTCGCTGCTGCATTGCACGTGGATGGGCAAAAAACTGAACGTCCTCGACACGCCGGGGTATCTCGACTTCATCAGCGAGGCGCTTGCGGCAGTGCCCGTGGCGGATTTCGCGCTCGTGGTGGTGCACGCGCAACACGGGATCGGCGTCGGCACGGAGCGGGTATGGAATTGCGCAACGGACTGCGGCATCCCGAAGGTGCTCGTGGTCAACGCCGTGGACAAACAGAACGCGCACTTCGACGAAGCGCTGGCCGACGCGCGCGCACATTACGGGCCGAAAGTTTTTCCGCTCAATTTGCCGATCAATCCCGGGCCGAACTTCAACCAGGTGCTCGACGTGTTGCGCAGCGAAGTGGTGACGTATGAAACCGACGGGCACGGAAAGTTTCGCGAGGAGCCGGCGACGGGCGAATGGAAAGAGCGTGTCACGCAGCTGCATCGTGAATTGATCGAACTCATCGCGGAGTCGGATGACACGTTGTTGAACAAATTTTTCGAGCAAGGCTCATTGTCTGAGGAGGAATTTCGGGCGGGCATTCACACGGCCGTGCAGGCGCAGATGTTCATCCCACTTTTCTGCACCTCAGCCACGTCGAACGTCGGCGTCGGGCGTCTGCTCGACTTCATCGCGAAATATGGGTCCTCGCCGCTCGATCGCGAGAAGGTCGATGCACAAGCCGCGGGCAGCGGCGCGGAAATCGAAGTAAAGGTCGGCGGCAGCGAACCGGTGCTGCAAGTGTTCAAGACGATGAACGAAGAACATTTTGGCGAGCTTTCGTTCTTCCGTATTTATTCCGGGCAAATCACGACCGGCGGCGATTTGTTCAACGCAAACCGCAACATCACGGAACGCATCGGACAGATTTTTCTGCTCAACGGCAAGACGCGCCAGACGGTGTCGCGTCTCGGCGCGGGCGACATTGGCGCGACGGTGAAACTCAAGCAGACGCATACCGGCGACACACTTTCCGCCTCGAATCATCCGGCGAAACTTCCGCTACCGGAGTATCCGCGCCCGAACATTCACGCCGCGCTGCAACCCAAGGCGAGGGGTGAAGAGGACAAAGTGGCCGCGGGGCTCGCGACGTTGCACAACGAAGATCCGGCATTTGTTTTCCGCGCCGATCCTGAGTTGCACCAAACGATCATTTCCGCGCAAGGCGAACTGCATCTCGAAGTGATCGCTGAGCGTCTTAGGCGGCGGTTTCACCTTCATTTCGACCTCATCGAGCCGCGTGTCCCGTATCGCGAAACGATCCATGGCCGCGCCGAGCACAGATATCGGCACAAGAAGCAAACCGGTGGCGCAGGGCAATTCGCCGAAGTCGCTCTCATGCTCGCGCCCGCGCCGCGCAACTCCGGCATCGCGTTCAGCGAATCACTTTCAGGCCAGTGTGTCGACCGCGTGTTCGTGCCGTCGGTGCAGCGCGGCATCGAGGTCGCGTGCGCGGAGGGAATTCTCGCCGGCTGTCGCGTCGTCGATGTCGAGGCGAATTTTTACGACGGCATGATGCACCCTGTGGACTCGAAGGATATCGCATTCCAAGTCGCGGGCTATTGGGCGTTTAAGGAAGCGTTCATGAAAGCGCGGCCCTGTTTGCTCGAACCGATCAATGTGGTCGAGGTTCGCATTCCCGAAGATTGCATGGGCAAAGTCGTCGGCGATCTTTCCA
>JBEDUS010000033.1:0-2676 GCA_040414975.1 Candidatus Udaeobacter sp. | reverse complement strand
ATCACGTGGGGCAAAAACGATGGAATCTTCACGGTGGAGGGTGCTGAACTCTTGAAAAGAGATATTCCCAGCGCAGAGCTCCATCTTCTCGATACGGGCCATTTCGCGTTGGAAGAAGAAGTGGATCAGATTGGGTCGTTAATGCATGAGTTTCTCGACCGAACAATAAACGAGAAATAATTATTGAAATGGCGTTGCCAAGATATCTCTTTTGATTTTGGGCCTCTCCATCGGATATCGCAGCACATCACCGAAAGGACAGAAGCGATGCATAACATGAAGAAGCTCATCCTCTCTGTATTTATCTTTACCTTCGGATTTGCCACGGCAACGCATGCCCAGCAAGTGAATACGCTCCTTAAAGAGTCGTTCGCGCCAGGAGCGCTATACGAATTCAAGATCGACACAAACGGCGATGCAGTTGCCGATCTAAGTTACAGCGCGCAGTTCGCGTCTTTGGGAGATCGGAAGCAGACTGCGACAGTCCGCCGTAATCAAGGTAAACGAGCCGGTGGAGTGGGCGACGACGGCGAAGTTCTCGTGGAGGAAGCACCGGTCTCAGTCGGGCGAGAAGCGCTGATGACGAAATCCGGCGATTACCGTTTTTTCTTCGGTTGGCGCAGTGATCCTTTCTTTTTCGACGTGAACGGCAATTTCAATCACATGCAGTTCACGGGGGGACGAGTTCTTCAGGGACAAGAATGTTTGCAGCATCGTGGTTGAATTGCCTAACTCGGCTCTGATGAACAAGGAGATGGGAATTTGGGCTCGCACAGTGGATAAAACTGCACAAGGCTGGGTCCAAGCAGACCGCGGTGGAAGACCAATGCAGGCGGTTTTCCTCCCGGGAGAAGAGAGGGAGGCGTACCTAAGCGGGGATCCAGCAAATGATGATCGTTTCATCGGCGTCTTCGCGCACGAATTGGAACACGCAGGCGGCTATACGCCGCAGGACGCAACGGCCGTCGCGAGAAAGTTGTTGCCAGACATTCTTCCCTATAATCAGCGCGAGCCGGTGCGCTATTCGCACAATGGCCGGACACTAACCGACGATGTTGTCGACGTTTTCTTATCTGTGCTCACGAACGGAAAGGTGACAGGAGATAAGGTTGGGCCGCACAGCGATCTGTTGAAGGAGTTCCCGTACCTGGGACCTTCACACGATTAGCGGTCGCGGGATGTATCAGATAAGTCACAATGCAAATGGAATTTTTTCTTAATGCAAATAAACCAGCTGCCCGAAGCTTCCTATCGGGAGAAAGGAGAACATATGCCCCATGTTTCATTCGCGCGTGACATCAAGCCATTGTTTCGCGCCGTCGATATTTCGCACATGAAGCGTTACAAGATAAACTTGGATGACTACACCTTCATGTCGAATCCGGACCATGCTAACAAAGTGCTTCAAACACTTTCGCCCCACGAAGACGACCCGCCTTCAATGCCACCTGGCGGGCCCTACTGGACAGAGAACCAGCTCGCGTTGTTTGCGCAATGGCAGAAGGACGGATATCAGTTATAAACCTCATCATGACTGCTGAAGAAATTCCCGTATCTGCATACGCATCTAGGCTGTTGAATAGAGTTGAAGTTGCGGAAGGCACCATGGCCTTCCACTTTGAGAAACCGGCGGGATTTGATTTCAAGCCCGGACAATCCGCTGACCTGACATTGTTGAATCCCCCAGAAACCGACTCCAAAGGAAATGTCCGCACCTTTTCCATTGCCAGCGCTCCATTTGAAGACCAGCTAATGTTCGCGACCCGCATGCGTGACACGGCGTTCAAGCGCTCGCTGAAAAATGTGCCGCTTGGCACCGTCGTGAAGATGGACTCGGCAATGGGCTCGTTCACGCTGCATAACAATTCCTCTAAACCGGCCGTGTTCCTTGCCGGTGGAATCGGGATTACACCGTTTTCTAGTATCGTACGGCAGGCCGACCATGACCGGGGGCCACACAAGTTGTACCTCTTTTATTCTAACCGCCGCCCCGAAGAGGCGCCCTTCGTAGAAGTCCTGGAGAATCTGGAAAAGACAAACCCACAGTTCCGTTTCATTCCCACAATGACTGAGATGCCTCGTTCGAAAAAAACTTGGAATGGCGAGACCGCGCGGATCAACCAGGAAATGTTATCCAAGTATCTGAATGATCTGCGAGGGCCGATCTACTATGTCGCCGGCCCTCCCGCCATGGTCGGTGGGCTGAGAAAGATGCTGGTCGCATCCGGGGTCGACGAAGACGACATCAGAAGTGAGGAATTTGCAGGTTACTAGCAAAGTACGTCCGCACCCGGCGAGAGCTACGTTCGATGGCATTGCCGATTCGTTAGGCGCAACGCCAACGCAAGTTGCGCTCGCTTGGTTGCTCCTACGTTCACCCAATATTCTGCTGATTCCCGGAACCTCGTCGGTGCAACACCTGCGGGCGAATCTCCAAGCCGCAACATTGACGTTGCCATCGGACACGCTCGCCAAACTCGAGGCCCTTGGCACGAAGTCAGAACAAAAACCTAAGGAGGAAATTTAACATGCGAGTTTTTGTTACAGGCGCGACGGGATTCATCGGTTCCGCAATTGTACGGGAATTAATCGACGCAGGACACCAAGTCCTCGGTCTCGCTCGCTCGGACGCAAGTGCCAAGTCGCTCGCCGCGGCAGGCGCCGATGTGCATCGTG
>JBEDUS010000032.1:0-3551 GCA_040414975.1 Candidatus Udaeobacter sp. | reverse complement strand
GGCTTGAGCAGCAGGGATGGATCAAATCGGAATGGAAGCTCTCTGAAAACAATCAAAGGGCGAAATACTACCGGCTGACTGCTGCAGGTAAGAAACAGCTCTCCAACGAACAGAGCCGCTGGAAACTGCTGGTGAAGGCCATAACGAAGGCGATGAAACCCGCCTGACTCGGAGATAAATGCGTTGGGTATCTTTGTTAAGGCGAAGAAAACGTGAACAGGAACTCGATGAAGAGATTCGTACACATTTAGAGATCGAAATCCGCCAACGTATCGAACGGGGGGAATCGGCTGCCGATGCGCGAGCGAACGCTTCAAAGGATTTCGGAAGCGTCGCGCTCGTCAAGGAAATCACACGAGACGTTTGGGGGCGTCCACGGCTGCATGAGACCTGGAAGGAATACATTTATGCTCTGCGCCTTCTAAAGCGGCATTGGAAACTCGCCGTCATTGCGACAGCTTCGCTTTCGATTGCAATGGCGTTGGGAATATTGCTGGTCGCCATTGCGAACACCCTGATCATCGCGCCGCCCACGGCTGTCGACCCAGACCGTCTCGTCACGATTTTGTCGCGCGCACCCGGAGAGGATGTCGAGGAAGTCTCCTATCCCGATTACTTGTATTACCGGGCGAACAACCACGTGTTCGTGGATATAGCTGCCAGACCGATTACCGTCGGGTTTGCCACCGATTTTGATGAGATCCATCTGACAAACGTCGCTCTGACCAGTATCTCGGACAATTATTTCGATGTTCTGGGTATGCACCCGTTTCTCGGGCGATTCTTTTCGCCCGGCGACGACACGGCAACAGACAAGATTGCGGTAATGACTTATGCGTATTGGAAACGGCAGGGTTCAGATCCGAACATCGTCGGCAAGAAGGTGATCGGCAACACGATTATCGGCGTTGCGCCTAAAGAGTTCACGGGCTCGCTATATGGATTCGAGGCGGACCTGCTCACGCCATTGGCCGGGATAGATTTTGGTAGGGATTCGTGGCGCCAACAGCGCGATGCGCGGCGCCTCTCACTAATCGGCCGCCTGAGGCCCGGGGTAACTCGTCGCCTGGCTCAGGCCGAAATGGCGGCGCTGTCCGCGCAACTTGCTTCTGCGTATCCAAAGGAGGACAAACAGCGGACAGCGATTTTGACTCGCGCGACGCTTCTTCCTCCCCACGCAATGAATACGGCACAACTGGTATTCAGCATACTGCTGGCTGCCGTGTTACTGGTTCTGCTGATCGCTTGTGCCAACGTTGCGAATTTGCTCCTTGCCGTAGCTGTGGGCAGGCGGCAGGAGTCGGCGATCAAGCTGGCAGTCGGCGCAACGCGCGGGCGCCTTGTCCGCGAGTTTCTCAAGGTGAGTCACATCGTTTGCGCAGTCGGGGCGGCCTCCGGTTACTTCATCGCCTGGACGTTGGCGAAAAAGTTTTCCGAACTCAGCCTTGACTTACCCGGCCTGGGAGCGTACGTACTTGACTTTCGTCTTCGCATAGATGCCACGGTACTGGCGTTGGCGGCAGGCCTGATGCTCTTCGCGATGCTTGTTACTGGGATTGCGCCGGCAGTGTACGCGTCGTCGGCAAATCTGGCGGGCGTCTTGAGTGGCGAAATAGTTGCCGGAGGAAAGCATCGCCGCGGGCGCAGGCACGGCCTGGTTATCGCTCAAGTTGCGGTATGTACTCTGGTATTGGTCGGACTCGGACTATGTGAACGCAGCCTTTATAATCTCCGGCACATCGATACGGGCTTCTCGGCGCGAAACCTGATTTCGGCGGCGATTTATCCGCGGGACCCAAAGACGTCTTCCGAGCGGATGAAGGAATTCGATGCACTTGTGGGCGACGCCGTTTCAAGGCTGCCAGGAATAGAATCTGTTTCGATTTCGCGGGACACCCTGCTCGCGGCTGACGACGTTGACGCTCAGGTCCCAGCCACCGACAACAAGATTTCGGTTCGACGTGTGATCGCCGATGGGAATTATTTTTCAACGCTTGGCCTTCGGGTGCTTTCCGGTCGCGCTTTCGATTCTCGCGACCGGGAAAACACCGAACCGGTAGTCATCATCAACCACAAACTCGCGGAGAGTCTGTGGCCGCATAGGAACGCGGTGGGTAGCGTGCTCGTGGCTGGCGATCCGTTGCGTCGGACAACCGTCGCGGGAGTGGTGGCGGATAGTAAGACCGGTGATCTCGATGAACCGGTGCTTCCGGTCATCTATTTTCCGCTAAGCCAGAATCATCCGCCACGGGTCAACGTTATCGCGAGAACGAGTGGCGACCCGAAGTTCTCGATCGCGCCGATCCAGCAGACGCTTCGGGCTCTGGGTTTGTATGGCGGGTTGCGTCCAGTCACGCTAAACCAATGGATCGATTTCGATCTTTTTACGAAGCGTATCGCGGCGGATTGCGCAGGTGTTGTCAGCACCCTGGGCCTGGCGCTAGCGATGGTCGGATTGTTCGGCGCCGTTTCCTACGCAGTTAGTGAGCGAAGGAGAGAATTCGGCATACGCGCTGCGCTGGGTGCGCGGCATTGGACACTATTGAAATTGATTTTTCGCGAGACTCTCTTAACGACCGGATTGGGAATAGCTGCTGGCATCCTGCTTGGTATCGCCGCGACAGTGCTCCTTCGCTGGCAACTTTACGGTATCCGCCCGATCGAATGGTCTGTGCTTGTCCCGGTCGCCATCCTGATGCTTGGTCTGTCGTTACTCGTTGCATATGTTTCCGCTCGCCCGTCGGTCACTGCTGATCCTATGGAGGGTCTTCGTCACGCGTAAAAAGTTTGGCTGCGCGCATGAGGAAATGAACAGGTTGGGTAACGGAAGCCGACATCTGGGGAGTAATCTCAAGAATCCACTTTCGGGTAAGGACAGTCTCAGGGCTGCGCGGGCATCTGCAAAAACTCGGGGACTACTCGTTACTTATTTGGCTGTCGTTCGAAAGCACTTGTCCGAGAACCGACTATTTGTCCATGTGGGAATGCATAAAAGCTTCAGCGTTGTCGGATAAATTAGGTGTCTGTCCAAATTCTCATATTCGCCCGAACTCGGGAAATCTGGTAACGGAGACATTATGAAGCACGTAATGGCGCTCGTTTTGGGTTCGTTTGTCATCGGAGGGTTACCGCTGCAAATTGCCCCCCCGCGGTTTGAAGTCGCCTCAGTAAAGCCGAGCGCTCCGAATGCTCCAAGTTCCTTAGATTCATCGCCCGGTCGTTTTAGGGTAACCGGTCAACCACTGAAGCTAGTGATTGCTCTTGCATATAACGTCAATATCGACGACATCCTTTCGGCACCCAGCTGGGTCGAGTTCGCACAGTGGGATATCGAGGCCAAGGCGGAAGAGGGCAGCTTCCCCCTCGAGGGAATAGGACAGATAGGAATTCTCTGACGCCAATGCAACTCATGCTGCAAGCGCTGCTGGAGGATCGCTTTCAGCTTGTTGTGCACCGGGAAAACCGCGCGGAGCCCGCTTATGACCTTGTCGTATCCAAGGGTGGTCCGAAATTTATGCGCTCGGATGATCAGAGTCCTCCAGGGCCGTCAT
>JBEDUS010000031.1:0-6133 GCA_040414975.1 Candidatus Udaeobacter sp. | reverse complement strand
CCGCGTTGTTGTTCACGTCGTCAAACAATTGCGCAAGCGGATAGACATTTTGGAGTTTCGTGTCCGCAAAGAACGCCATCGGGTTGTGCTTGACGGCGTAATTGAACTGGCCGGTACCGTAATAGGGATTGATGAAAGTGGTGCTCGTCCCCGACGCGCTGTGGATCGCGCTCGCGGCGAATTGAACGTCTTCCTGATAATTCTTCCACGGAATGCCCGCAGCATTCAATTGCTTGGTCAAATGAATCGACTGATTGTAAAAGGTGTTGCCATTGGTCGGATCGGGGTCGGCATCGGTATGGACGCCGAAATCCGAGCCGGCTTCGGCCCAAACGTAATTCGGGTCGGACGGATGGACTCCTGTCCCTGCGTTGAAGTAAGCCCTGGCGTAGGAAACGTGCGCCGCATTCGGATTACCCGGAGTAATCAGGCTGTTCATGAACGGCGAGGCCGGATTGCCCAGGATTTGCTGCGGACTGGTCTGGTTGGGTGGCTGGGTGAAGTTGTGATTCTCCATCGCAATCACGAAGACGGTACCGATTTCTTGCGGCGGCCTCGCCGAAGATGTTTGTGCTGCCAGCAAAATCCCGGTCGCGACGCCAGCGAGCAATGCTGTCCTGCGTCGGCCATTTCCGAGCAGAAAACTGCAAAATCCCGCCCCGTTGTTTGTGTGTGTTGTTGTTTGAGGAATTGATATTCGGTTGTGTTTTCATTGTGGTTAATGCTGTTTCTCGATTTCACGTTTTCTCTTTTGCGTGATGAAAGTAAACGTGACGATTGTGAAAGTTCGGTTACGAACATGGCGGCAACGTGACAGCCGCGTGACACTCGCAAATATTGTGGTCAAAAGGCGACTTAGAATGCGTGGTGCATGTGGGCAGACACGCTTCCAGCTTCCCCACAATCCCAAGCTGAATTTTGGCCGGCAGGCGCCTGCCGGCTGAGCCAAAAACCTAACCTCTGAACGCGCGCTTCTGGCAATTCGCGCAAAACCATGCAGTGCGTCCGCCGATCTTCGCTGATTTCCGTTTTCTTCTACAACGGGGACACTTTTCACCTTTTCCGCGATGCGGCAGAAGCCATGATCTTGGCATCTGATTCACATCAGCTTTTGCCGCGATCGCTCTTTTCAAAACGTAGTGTGTGGTGCGGAAGAGTTTGGTGAGGGCTCTGTCGCCCAGGCGCGAGATTTCCGTCGCGGGATGGATCCGCGCATGGAAAAGAATTTCGTCTGCGTAAATGTTGCCAATGCCCGCGATGATTTGCTGGTTCATCAAGATCGATTTCACTGCACCGCGGCGTTTCCCCAATATTTTCCTGAATTCGCCGAGATCGACCTCAATTGCGTCCGGTCCCAGTGCGCGCTTTTTCAGAAACTCATCGACGCCCTTTAGCAATCCGAGCTGACCGAACTGGCGTTGATCGTCAAACGCCAGACGATGGTTGTTGGCGAAAACAAAGAGCACTCGCGAATGCCGCGGTGCTTGTTCGTGATTTTTGAAATACTTCAGCGAGCCGGTCATGCCGAAGTGCAGCCGCAACCAGACCTTATCATCGGCGCGTACAAACAGATGTTTGCCATGACGCCGACTCGATTCGAAGCGGCGGCTTTTCAATGCACGCGCCAGCTCGCGCGCCGTGACATCTTTCAAGATGTATGCGTTCCGCACGTCGACGTCCTTGATCCGCTGATGCAATGACGTGGCATCGAGATATCGCTTGAATATTTCCACATCAGGCAACTCTGGCATTGTCGCTTACGCGATCTTCTCGAGAAATTCCTTCAACGCCACAGCATTGTTATGCTCAATGTCTCTTGCGCCAAAGAGCAACGTGACTGTCCGCTTTCTAGCCTTCTGTGCGAGTTGCTCGACCGGTTCGCGCTGAGTTTTCAATTCGGCGGCATATCGCTTTTTGAATTCCGTCCACCTCGCCGGATCGTGCCCAAACCATTTTCGTAACCGAGTACTAGGGGCGAGCTCTTTCAGCCATTCGTCAACTTGCGCTTTTTTCTTTGTTAGGCCGCGGGGCCAAACACGATCAACAAGCAGACGCCAACCATCGGCTTTAGCCGGGCTATCATAAACACGCTTGAGCCGAAAGCCCATGCTCAGCTATCGCAGCATAAGCGCCAGCCGGTTGTCTGCGGAGCTTGGGGATTTGAATTTTCTCTGGATCGTCCAGTTTGAAATTTGACTTAATAGAATCATGCCGACTGATTCCATGGAAAAATTCCTTAGGCTTTTAAAGAAATCGTCGGGCGGCGCGGTGTTTAATCCGTGGTGGCAAGTCGATAAGGCGAACGACGTTGACCGCCGCGCGCCGGCCATCCGAAGAAGACAATTACGGGCGTATCTTCGCAAACGGCTCGGTAAGGCGAAACTCGTTGTAATTGGTGAAGCACTCGGCTATCGCGGCGGCCATTTCAGCGGAATCCCAATGACCTCCGAGAGAATCCTACTTGGAAAAAAGAAAGACAACGGGATTGAACCGGAACACGTCTTTTCCAGCATCGAGCCACGGCGAACAAGCAAGTGTGAACAATGCCCGAACGGTTTTTCCGAGCCAACAGCAACGATTATCTGGAGCTCGTTATTCAGGCTTGGCCTGAAGCCGGAGGAATTCGTGCTCTGGAATGCCTTTCCATGGCATTCATTTGATCCGAGTCGAGGTATGTTGAGTAACCGGATGCCCACGCAAAAAGAACGATCCACCGGCCGCTCGGCGCTCAGGGCTTTCCTCGATCTCTTTCCATGCGACGAAATCGTGGCGCTTGGTAACGTCGCGGCCTCGCAACTGAAGGAACTGAATGTCGAATCGCATCGTGTTCGTCATCCTGCTTCCGGCGGCGCTAGGCTTTTCCGCGAACAGATTGCGAAGATCGTTAAGGAAGTCGGCTAGCGAGATTCAGCAGCGCGCTCGCTCTTGGCCATAATTGATTGCTTCTCAGCCAGACACAGGAGGATTGCTTTCACCGTGTCGGAGACAGATCTCGTTGTTGAAACCCGGACTAAGCCAAGCTCAAATTCAGATGGTTTCTCGTAGGCCGTGATTAATTTTTCGAAGTCTTCGAGACGAGCGTCTGACGCTTCGGCCGTTTTTTCATCGCGACGCTGCAGGCGCGTTTTGATTTCGTTAGGATCGACGTCTAGTTCGACGAACTGAAATGGCACCTTCGCCTTCTTGCATTCGTCGCGGAGAAATTTACGAAGAGCGCGCCTGGAGAACGTGGCGTCAAGAATGATGCCATTGTGAGACTTGGGCGGCGGAGGGCGGCGCCCTCGGCTACAGGCGCCGATCGCCGCAAATCCTTCTTCCAGAAGCCTCTTGTACGTTCTTCGAGTCATTTGCGCCGAATAGATTTTGCCGCGCAATCCCGGGGGTGTTCTTTGCGTCAGTGAAACACCGGCAAGTGTCTTTCGAATTTTGTCTGAAGAAAAGACCTGCCAATTCAACTCGCCGGCGAGTTGCTTCGCGATCGTGGTCTTGCCCGTGCCTACCCGACCCATCACGACAAGAATCAACGGCTCGGAGCCCGCGACCGCATACCGAAGCGCGAGTCGAAAATAGCGAGCCGCTTGTTTCTCGTGCTCCTGCGGATTTATCGTTTCTTTCTCTGTCGCCTGGAGGCTTTCTACCTTCCCGCGTACAAAGGCGCGATAACACTTGTAGAAATTTGCAGCGCTTAGTATTCCAATGTCGCCTAGCTCGCGTGCCGCATTCAGGAGAAACAGGTTTCCGAGATCGCTTCGGCCCTTGAAGTCGAAATCCATCGCCAGAAAACCGAGATCGTTGGCGATGTCGATGAAGCGAAACCGATCGTTAAACTCAATGCAATCGAAGATAGTAGTCGCTTCCGGAGTGAGATGAACGTGGTCGAGACGCAAATCGCCGTGACAATCCAGAATCCGGTGCTGCCGAATTCGTTTGTGAAACAGGTTCTCATTCACGAGGTAAAACCGGTCCGTGAAATGGCGAATCGCATCGAAAGCGATCGCTGAAATTGTCTCGCCAACAACGGGCTCGACCTGTGCGAAATTTTCGTCGGTGCTGACCTTTAACTTTTCGGGGGTGCCCCATCCCTCGATCTCGGGCGTCGAAGTTTCCGCCTGATAAAATCGATGGAGGGTGGAGACCACGCGATTGATCTCCTTTTCACTGACCAAATTTTTGTCGAGCAACTCGCTTAAGAACCAGCCATCAGGCAGCTCTTTCATCTTGACCACGTACTCCACAATTTTCCCCGGTGGCGTGAACGAAAAGCCGGAATGCGTCTCGTAGATGGGAATAGCGCCGAGATAAATTTCCGGACATAATCGCCGGTTCAATTCGATTTCGCGCCGGCAAAAGTGGCGGCGTTTTTCCAGGGTGCTGAAATCGAGAAAGCCAAGGTTCACCGGCTTCTTCACTTTGAAGACAAATGGAGACGCGATGAAAACCCACGAGATATGGGTTTGTATCGCGCGCACTTCCGTTGGTCTGTGCGGATACGAAGCGGGCGATCCAAGAAACGCAATTAACCGCTCCTGAGAATTCGATTCGGCGCGTCGTGCCAAGTGAACGTTAAAGTGTCAGGCGTTGAGCGCTGACGTTTTTTCGCCTTATGCCTTGGGTGGCTCGGTCTTCTTTACCAATGACGTAAAGAGGTCGAGTGGGACGGGGAGAAACGTCGTCGTATTATGTTCGCTGGAAATTTCCCGCATCGTTTGCAGGAAACGCAACTGCAACGCCATTGGCTCCCTGCTCATCGTCGCGGCAGCCTGCACCATTTTTTCCGCCGCCTGAAATTCGCCCTCGGCATTCACGATTTTGGCGCGACGTTCTCGCTCGGCTTCGGCTTGCTTTGCCATCGCGCGTTTCATCGTGTCCGGAAGCGCAACGTCCTTGACCTCGACGGCCGTCACTTTGATTCCCCAAGGGTCGGTCTGCCTATCGATGATTTCCTGCAGCGTGTGATTGATTTTTTCGCGATGCGCAAGCAGTTCATCCAGTTCTGCCTGACCAAGCACGCTGCGCAACGTGGTCTGGGCGATCAGAGAGGTCGCCTTCAGAAAATTCTCTACTTTGACAACCGCCGACTGGGGATCGATGACGCGAAAGTACAACACCGCATCGACGCTGACCGGCACGTTGTCACGCGTCATCACTTCCTGGCGCGGCACATCGATGGTCACAACACGCAAATCCATGCGCACCATGCGATCGACGACTGGGATGAGGAAAATCAATCCCGGCCCCTTTGCACCGAGTAATTTTCCAAGGCGAAATATGACACCACGCTCGTATTCCCTCAGGATGCGAACCGCCTGCGGCAGAATAATGATGATGAGAATAATGATCGGGACGGCCCAACCGATTAATCGCGGCAAGGCTTCAATTAATTCCATAGCTATGTTTTTCCTTTAGGTTGCAGTTTTACAATTAATCCCTGCACGGCAGCAATCTCAGCCTGTTCGTCCTTTTGTATCGGCGTGTCGCTGACCGCGTTCCAGTATTCGCCCTCAACGAAAATCCTGCCGCTGCGTGAATCGACCGGAGTCAATGCGGTCACTGTTTTTCCAATGAGCGTTTCCACTCCCACTTTTACGGGCAGGCGTTGCGCACGCAGGCCCTTTCCAATAATAAAAACAAAGAACGCAGCAGTAACCAAGGTCGCCGGAATAATGTAATTGAGCGACAAACGAAAAAGCGGATCGCCACGGTTGAAAAGCATGAGCGAACCGATCAGGAACGCAATAACGCCGCCAATGGTCAAGACGCCGTGCGTCGCCGCGTAAACGTCAAAAATGAAGAGCATCAACGCAAGCGCGATCAAGACGAGCCCAGTCACGTTGACTGGTAAGACTGCCGCCAGATAAAGCGCAAGGACTAAGGCGATCGCGCCCACCACTCCGGGAAGAATCGCGCCGGGCGTCGTCAGTTCTCCGATGATCCCGTAGATCGCGACGAGCATGAGAATGAACATCACTTCTGGTCGCCAGAGCTTTTGAAAGACCTGTTCCGACGCCGACATCTTGATTTCAGAAACGTTCGCGCCCGCAGTCTTCAGCGTTTTCCCATCGACCACCCGTCCGTTCAATTTTTGGAGCAAATCGGGGATGTCCGTGGCGATCAGATCTATCACTTTTAATTG
>JBEDUS010000030.1:0-2375 GCA_040414975.1 Candidatus Udaeobacter sp. | reverse complement strand
TCGCTTGGACGCGCAGGATACGAAGTCATTCTGGGCCAGTGTGGCGAGGATAAGACACCAATCGGGAATTCTCGCTTCGTACGCCGAATCTGGAAACATCCCGCCGTCGATTCCGGAACCAATCCGTCAACGTTTTATTACGCGTTTCATAAGGCTTTCCCCGGCTCCTCTCCCGAGAATTTCACACTATTTCCTATTGGTGACGCAGAGATCAAGCTCGTCAACGCACGCCGCGACTTGTTTGAGCGCTCCTGCCTCGTCGCAGCCGTCGAGCCCCGCCTCTGCGAATCGTTTGCCAACAAAAACACGGCCGTCAATCTGGTTCAGTCTTTCGGAATTCCCACGCCGAGATCATTTCTAATTCGCGCTGCCTTATGGCGTGAAGACCTTGTTCAGCTGCGCAGCGAACGCTGGAATCCCAGCGAACTCGCGCTTAAGCGTCCTAACTCGGAGACTCTCCTGCTCGGACAAAAGGCATTGTTTTGCCGGTCTTTCGCGGAGCTGGAACAAATCATTTCTGACCTGCACGCTAACGGGAGCAATGGCGGACACGTGCTGGTTCAGGAAAAGCTGTCGGGAACACGACGCAATTGCCGTTTCGTAGCGTTACGCGGAAAGGTGATCGCATATTTTGAGCAAGAGGTGCTGCGGACCGATCGAGTCGATGGGTCAGGGTATGGCATTGAAGGCAGAAGTTGTGGCGCCGTCGTCATTATTAGAGACGGTCGAAAAGCTCGCCGCCGCCGTCCAATATACCGGTCTCGGACTGGTGCAGTTCATGGTACCGCCGAACGGTGGCGCGCGCTTTCTCGAACTGAATACACGGCTCGACGGCAGTTGCGCGATCGCCTATTCGTTAGGATGCAATTTGCCACTGCTTACGCTTCAGACGCACCATGCGGCGCGTTTCGGAGGGCGCTCGCCGGAATGGTTCGCGCCAGCGACATATCGACAGGGAATCCGTTATCACTGGCTGGCGGGAGACATTCGGGGCCTGTTCCACGAAATTCAAGAGAAGCATCTGCAACTTCTTGGCGCTGTGAAATGGATTGGGGCGACCCTGCGCTCCTTCGCCAGGGCGCGCTACCACCTCACATTCGATCTCAGCGACCCTGCGCCAGCCCTCCATCTGCACTTCACGATGTGGCGCCATCTCGTCAAAAATTTTGCCGGAGTAATATCGCTTCCGCTTCGAAAAAGAAAAGCGCCGTGAGTGTAAACCGAAGTTCTTTCCCGGCATGACGCTGGTGAACGCGGGGCGACGGCGGCGAATGCGAAGCCGGACGCGGCTTGGGTGAGGCGGGAACACGGTTGTTCACGCGACGCACCCCGCCGCAGTAACCTCTTTACCGCATGCCGGATTTTAGCAGCGCTTAAAGCCCTTGGATTTCAGCGTTATTGGAAATCGCCAGCGACAGCGGCGATCACTACGACTTTTGCAGAAGCTTTTACATCCGCTGGCAAATGTACAGAGGGCGCAAACCAAATCGCTCAATGTCCTTGTTTATCCATCTTTTCCAGAAAAGCTTTCTTTTCGCAATACGGATTTTCCGCTGAAGAGGGAGCGGGAGCAAGGGGAACAACGTGCGCAACTGTTTACTCACAACATTGTGAGCCACTTGTTCCCGGAGATCATCGCGTTCGCCGATATCCTTGTAAGACCAGACGTCTTTCGTTGACGCCGCCTTAGCGCGAGCGACCACCTTCCAGCCCGCCCGACGGAGGAGCTTTTGCGTCCAGTTGTCAATGTCATCACCCTGCGGGACGAGGCGTGGCGCGGTGTCGCCCCATGCGCCCCACGTGTAACCGGTCTGAAAGACCATCAACGGCGCGACTGTTAAAAACTTTTCGAGATACTTCATCGCATACGACTGCCAATCTTCAATGGTCTTGACATACTGGTTGTCGAAATCTCGGCCTGCGTGATGAATGACGTTCAGGTTAATCACGAGGTCTGAGGTTGGTAAGTCAGGCCATCTATTGAGCATCACCGGTTCCGATCGGATCTCGACTCGATCCGACACGCCCGAAAGCTTGGCGATAAGTGCCATAGTGGAAGCCAGAACGTGATCGGGTTCGTACGCTACAACCCTCGCGTTTCTTTCGGAGGCGGCGCGAATTGAGAAATATCCGAGATTCGCGCCGATCTCCACGATCTTTTTGCCCGCAAAAATTCCGTAACTGTCCAACCAGTCATATCTTGCGCTCTCCAGCCGGGTCTTTGGGTAGTCGGGCAATCGCTGGCGCAACTCCACGGGAATAGAAGGTGGAATTTCCTGGTAATTGCCATGTTGGCAATGCCGCTGCCTTGAAAACTCGTTGATCGCGGTGACGAATTTCTCCGAAATATCGCAAGACATCCGGCAAACCTCCAA
>JBEDUS010000029.1:0-2489 GCA_040414975.1 Candidatus Udaeobacter sp. | reverse complement strand
ACTGGTATTGCCAGCAAGGCAAGCAACGACGAGTAACGACAGAAAGAGCTTTTTCATTCGATTACCTAATCGCGCCTGATGATTTGGAAGGTCGCCCAGCCTTTCAAGAAAAAATTACGGTAAATCCGTAAAAGAACGCACTGCTTCAGGGACTGTCCGCCACAGGACCTGTTCCAGCCCGTCACTTCAATGAATCCCGTCTTCGAGCGATCGCGCATCAGGCGTAAACGCGGCGTGCACCAGTAAAACTGGCATCCCAAACCTCAATCCACGCTGGAACGATTGACGCGCTGCGGCTGTGGGCTAATTAATGGCCGATGGACTCTGGGCCGGGGCGCTCTGAATACAAGAAGGTTTGGTCTGCCCTTTCTACCACGCACGATCAGGCAAAATTACATGTCATTGGCGTGACCGACGAGGATGCGCTGCGAGCTACCGGCGAGGAAACGTTGGAGTTTCTTCAGGACAGCGTAGGTATTCAAAAGGACGACGTGGTTCTTGAGATTGGGTGCGGGATTGGACGGGTAGGCAAACTCGTGGCGCCGCTGTGCCGGAAATGGATCGGCTGTGATGTCGCGTCGAATATGCTTTCGCTCGCTGCAGAGCGATTAAGAGATTTACCTGGCGTGGAGCTAAAAGAGATATCCGGGTACGATTTGAAAGGTGTTACGAATGCTTCCGTAGATGTTGTCTATTGCACTGTCGTCTTCATGCATCTCGAACCTTGGGATCGGTACAATTATGTTCTCGAGGCGTTTCGCGTGTTGCGACCCAGCGGTCGAATCTACGTTGACAATATAAATCTTTGCTCCGAGGGCGGCTGGAAGGTGTTCGAAAATCATCGGGCGATGTCACCCACAAATCGTCCGCCGCATGTGACACAAAATTCAACTCCGCAGGAAATCGAAACCTACCTAAAGCGCGCGGGCTTCTCCGATGTGCTGATTCGCACGGACGATGACTGGGTCCGAGCTTCAGGCGTAAAGCGCGAGGAAAATCTCTTCCGACCACCGCTTTGAATATGAGGCAACTGCTTTCGTTCGCCGATTTTGAAACCGAGTAGCACGCAGACACGCGCAAACCCAGCCGCGGCTTCAGGCTCGCGTCTCCCGGGGCGCATTCTGTTTCAGATGGTGCCTCGGGGCGAATTACCAACGTTCGAGCAAGCGCAAATGACAGACGAGTTATGAAAAAACTTCCGTCTCTTTTCGGCGACTCAGTCGAGCGGGGACGCACTGTGGATACGCGGATCACCGGCGCAGAGAAGAGATATTCCTGGTGGTTTGACAACCCGCTGGATTGGGAGCGACCGGCACGAACGCTTTACATCACAGGTTGGTGCGTGAATCGTCGCGGCGAAGATATTCGTGGTATTCGCGCGCGTATCGGCCGCCAAAAGTTCTTTGGTAACTACGGGATTCAACGCAAGGATGTTGCCGCCGCTCTCGGCCCGATAGCGGTAGAGCGAAGCGGCTTTGCCATCGCCGTTCCCCTACCCCCGGGAAAATCGCATGTCGTCATCGAGGTACAGGAGGCAGATAGGGTATGGAGACCGATTGCGATCGAGGACACCCTCGGTGCCCCTAATAAAGACTCGAAGCCTCCAATCGATGCGAAGTATTTTATTCCAAATCCTGGGGCGAACCCACGGATCGAATTCTGGATCGATCAGCCTTCGATCTGGTCGAGAAAGGCTCGTTATCTGCGCGTCTCCGGTTGGTGCGTTGCGATCTCTGGCAGCGAAGTTACTCAGGTGCGAGCCCGTGTTCGGCAAAAGACTTTCCAGGCGCGGTTTGGCACCGTGCGACCTGACATTGGCCTTCTTTTTAATAATCGGCCAGGCACATTGAGGAGTGGTTTTTCGCTGGACGCGATTGTTCCGCCTGGCCGCAGCCAATTCATTATCGAAGCACGGAGCGGCGAAGGACCATGGGAAACCTTTTTCATTCATCCGGTACGCGGCCCGATTTTC
The DNA here is from genome assembly GCA_040414975.1 of Candidatus Udaeobacter sp. GTDB lineage: Bacteria > Verrucomicrobiota > Verrucomicrobiia > Chthoniobacterales > UBA10450 > Udaeobacter. Next base: position 517 of record JBEDUS010000029.1, on the reverse strand, counting down.
AGAGGGCAGTTTGACGAGCAACAAGAAATCGTCGGCGACTATGCGCTCTGGATTAAACGCTATGATCGGCTGCAAAGAGACGACATACGACGCATTCGGAAGCAAATCGCGCAGTTTCCCGATTCTCCGCTGATTTCAGTTTTGCTGCCGGTTTACAACTCGAATTTAAAGTGGCTCCGGCGCGCCATCCGATCCGTGCAAAACCAGTTGTACTCGCGGTGGGAGCTCTGCATTGTCGACGATGCGTCGACCGAGCGAAAGGTCTGGCAGCTCTTACTAAGGTACGCACGCCGCGATCCTCGGATTAGGGTCATGCGTCGGGCGCAGAACGGGCACATCTCAGCGGCATCGAACGACGCGCTGAGTATGGCGAAGGGCGATTTTGTGGCCTTACTGGATCACGACGACGAGCTGGCGCCCACTGCGCTTTATTTTGTGGCGTTGGCGTTCAATGAAGATCCAAAATTGCAACTGCTCTACAGCGACGAAGATAAGCTCGACAGCCGAAGTCGGCGTT
>JBEDUS010000028.1:0-10304 GCA_040414975.1 Candidatus Udaeobacter sp. | reverse complement strand
CCGCCACTTCTACCGGTCGTAGCGCAACCGCCCGCTCCAGTTGAAGGCTATATTTGGACTCCTGGTTACTGGGCGTGGGGAAACGTGGGTTATTATTGGGTTCCCGGCGTCTGGGTCGCTCCGCCCGCAGTGGGTCTACTTTGGACTCCACCGTGGTGGGGCTGGAACAATGGCCTCTACGTGTTTAACGAGGGTTACTGGGGCCCGACGGTCGGTTTTTACGGCGGCATAAATTACGGCTATGGCTACTGGGGAGATGGATACTGGGGCGGTCACTGGGAAGGAAACACGTTTCGTTACAATACCGCTGTGACACGCGTAAATACCGCTGTCGTCCATAACACATTTGTGGATCGCTCGGTGATGAACAAAGAGGTGAACCGCAGCCGCACCAGCTTTAACGGTCCCCATGGAGTTAAAGCGGAGCCGACTGTAGAACAAAAGGCCGCTGCAGAGAACGCTCGGAAAATGGGGCCAACCTCCCAGCAGCTTGCGCAGCGAGAGGCGGCAAGCAAAGATCGCAATCTCCAAGCGTCTGTGAATCATGGTCAGCCGAAGGCTGGCGCGATCAGGTCATTCAATAAGGGTGTGGCGCATGGCACGGGCGCACAAGGACTTGGGGCCGCAGCAGCAGCAGCGAAAGCTGAAACCAAGCCTGCGAACTTCTCGAGCCGCAAAGGCGCGGGAAATGTTGCAAAAGGCGGGAACCGGCATGGCACGAAAAATTACGCCAAGAGCGGAAATGTTAAGGGAAACCAAGCCAGAACGCACTTCGGCAAAGCAGCCGGACACCACGGTCTTAGTCTTGGGCGGCATGAGATGACTCAAAGATCGGCCCACTTGGGAATGGGGATGGCTCACCCGCATGCTCATCCGGGTATGGGTATGGCTCGTCCGCAAGCTGGAGGCAATCGCGGCGGCCACGCACCGGCGCACCAGCAAGGCAAGGGCAAACGTTAAAGACAATTGCTTCTTTGTTGCTGGCGTCACCGAAACCCTCGCCGCCAACAGACGCCGCCAACCATTCGCTCTCCGCTGAAGTTCCGAGCGAGTAGTCCAGTCGCGTTTCAGCGTCAGCCTGTAACTGTGTATCCGGCCGCGCTTTGGCCGAAAAAGATAAAGCGTTTCGCCCGATGGAGCACCCCTTCGAGGAACACGTGGTGGTAAACTATTTCATCTCCGAGTGGCGTCCGCCCCAGTCCGCGTTTTGCTGATCTGCTCCGGCGTCCCGGAGTGGATTTGGTGAAAGTGCTCGCTGGCAAGAAAAATCCCGAAATCTAGGGGTCTTTCGCAAAGGCCTCCAGACGCGCGTGCGCGCGATCAACGCCGGGGGAGTTTCCGATACAGCGCGCGAAGCGGCGAAAATTCGGCCATCGGTATGGCGCCCCGGCACAAATCCCAATGGCTCCAACCTCTGAACGGTTGCAGCCGCGTGTAGACTTCGCGCGTTCCGTTCTGTCCTCTCAGGCGACGAAGGGGACAATCGAGCGTGAGTGCCGTGGTGGCGGCTCGATCGCGAACCATTCCGGTGCGTGATCATGTCGATCGAGCTCGCGGTAGTTCGTGAAAAGTTTTGCAGGGCTATTCCCCATTTCCAACGCAATGCGCCCCGCATCGGGCACTATCGACAATCGATATGTAGCATAAGAATGCCTGAGACAGTTTGCTTTCCAAGGAATGCCGAGCCGTCTCGCAAACTTAATCGCGCTGTCCACGGTCCGGCGATTCTTAAATAACTTCCCCTCGCTGCCGCGGTACGGCTCTAACCACTTCGCTAGATTCGGCTGAATCGGCACCAGCCGCCGCGTGGCGGTTTTCGCTTTGCGCGCTTTCACTTCAATGTGCCTCTTCTCAAAATCAATTTCGCTCCATTCCAAGCGGAGCAATTCGGCGGAGCGAATCCCGGTGAATGCCGTCAATGCAAAATAAAGCTGATAATCGGGTTTTGATTTTCTAAGCAGCCTCGTTACTTGGGCCGGCGTTAAAATTGCAATTTCCCCGTCGTGATCGCACACCGTTTCCACGTCAGCCGCTTCCGTCGTTTCGCCTTTTGGTAAGTAACCGCGGCGACGGGCGAAATTGAACATCGTCACAATCGCCTGGCGCACGTTGTTTCGCGAGCGCGGCCCGATTTTCAAGCTGTCGAGCCAAAGCGCAATTGCGCCAGTATTGATACTCCCGATGTTTGTCTGAAATGAATCGGCAAACCGATTCAGATAAGTCCGCAGCGTTTCAATGTATCGATCAGACAGTCCAGCGTTTTGTTTTGCCGCCAAAAGTTCATCGACAATATCCACCACCCGCTTCTCAGTTATTTTTTTGCGCTCGCGGATCGCGACGTATTCTTCGATCGCGTCATGCAACGCAATCCCGAATGGCTGCAGCAAATTTTTCGCAGCCATGTAGCTCTGCCATTCTTTGGCGCTCAAAGACAAAACCTGGGCACGGCTTTTTTCTAACGCGGTCGCACTGTTTGACGCAAAACTCCACGCGTCCTTGTATCGACTAAAGTTTTTCCTCAGCTGCTTTCCGTTGAGCCAATAGGCAACGGTGAAAAGCTGGTAATATTTGCCTTTGTAACAGCGACTTTTGTGGCGATAGATCTTGACGACCGTGTTGCCGTGTTTGACCACGGTGATGGTCTTCATTAACGCGGTTTGTTTAAGCGAGTCAAGAAACCGCTCAGAAGTCGAGGCCTAGCACGGTAGTCGAAGACAAGCCTTCTCTCCCTGGCCCTTCGTCCAAGTGCGGATTTGAGCTCCAGCTTCCATATTCCCAACCCGATCAATAATTGTTGTCTTTCCTTTTCTGTCATTTTGTTTCTCCTTTCCTTTTTTAAGTTCTTTTTAGGCGCTCCAAGATCCTGGTCAGAAGAAGTCCACCAGTCATACGCTCCCTCTCGTTCATCCGTCGCCTAGCCTTCCGTTTAAGCTGCGGCGACAGCTTCCAGTATGTAATGCGGGGGCCACAGTCTTCCGTCAGTATTCCCAGCTCGATCAATTGTCGTCTCTCCTTTTGCGTCATCTCGTTGTTCCTTTTAAGCACGTTTAAGCACAAAATTGCCCCAAAATGCAATTCGTTGCAACTCAAAAAGTAAAAAATTTACCTGGCAAGACGTTTGGTCCTGTTTTTTATTCACCCGTACGCGCGCTGTGCTCTGAAAACTTAGCAGCCCGGCAACAAGCCGAGGACGCCTGCTACGGCAGCGAGGATTGCAAGAAGGGGTCCCACGGAAGCGATTCTGGCGCTCGTCGATCATTTCGCCGACACCGTTCCAGCGGTAGTCGCTCAGCTCTGTCTAGTTACAAGGTGAGCGCAAATCCACGGCTGTTTGGATTCACCAACCACTTACTTACGCGCGTGTACTTACCGCACAGTCGCAATATTTTGTATGAGCGACCACTCGTTCGCTTCGTTACGAATCCAAATAAGGAGAGGCTCTGCCTCGTATTTAAGCACACGCCGTGCTCAAAGGATAAACACTGGGTATCGGTATGAATAGCGCAAGATTAACCTACAAACGTTCCCATAAAACGTTGTGGCTTGGATTCGCTGGCACAGTGGTCGTGATCGCCGCCTCGATTCTGTTTGGCTACGCTCAGGCGCAAAAGAAAGAAGCCGATGCAATGAATCCGACAAAACCAGTTCCGACCGACGCCGAGTTGCGAAGGAACTTAAGTAAGGACCAGTACCACGTTACGCGGGAGGGCGGGACGGAGACGCCGTTTCACAATGCCTATTGGGACAATCAAAAGGCCGGAATTTATGTGGATGTAATCACAGGCGAGCCGCTTTTCAGTTCGCTCGATAAATTCGACAGCGGCATGGGTTGGCCGAGCTTCACAAAGCCGATCTCAAAAGATGCCCTCAAGGAAAAACGGGATTCCTCGCATGGAATGGAGCGCACCGAGGTTCGCGCAAAATCAAGCGATTCTCATCTTGGCCACGTTTTTGAGGACGGGCCGCCGCCGACCGGCGAACGTTACACTGTCAACTCCGCTGCTTTGCGTTTTATTCCACTGGAGAAATTGAAAGAAGAAGGTTACGGAAAATATTTGTCCCTCTTTCGGTCGTAGGAAGGCACCTTTAGAAGTCCCCTTGCGCAAAGATAAAGCGCGGCGTTGATCTAATTTTCAGATGTGCTGCGTTCCGCGGCCTGTGGTATCTGGAAATTCAGGGCGCAAATGTGCGCTCGCTTAGCACTCTTTGAAATCTCCATTGTGCTGGTGCGTTTCATGGGTGAAGACGCGCGAAGCGTTCTTCTCCTGCTCTTCTACGCAACTGGCTCCTAGTTTCACCTGCGTTCAGGTAGGGAGTTTCTAACCGAACGGCTTTACCTCTCGGTTCAAGCATCAAACCCGTGTCCAACAAGCTTGCGCCAAAGCAGTTCATTCGCGCAACCGAATCGGACGCGAGGTGAGATCGAGATTGCCGGCTGACATGACTCTCTCAATGAAACCGGTGTCATAATTTCCAGCGCGGAATTCTCCGTTGCGCATGATGGCTGAATGAAACGGCACCGTGGTCTTGATCCCGGTGATGTAATATTCATCGAGCGCACGTCGCATTCGCTCGATCGCATTGATCCGCGTTGCGCCCACGGTAATAATCTTTGCGATCAATGAATCGTAGTAAGGTGGCACGGTGTAGCCAGTGTAAACGTGCGAATCGATTCGAACACCCCGGCCGCCTGGCGCATAATAGAAGTCGATTCGTCCCGGGGTTGGCTGAAAATCCTTAGCCGGGTCTTCTGCGTTAATGCGACATTCAATCGCGTGGAGCCGTGGCGTTGCGTGCGCGACATGTTCCGAAAGCGGCTCACCAGCGGCGATACGGATTTGTTCCTTTACCAAGTCGCATCCGTAAACCTCTTCGGTAATCGTGTGTTCGACCTGGATGCGAGTATTCATCTCGATAAAATAAAAATGCCTGTCTTGATCGACCAGAAACTCGATTGTGCCTGCGTTTTCATAGCCGACAGATTTGGCAAGCTTTATCGCGGCATGTCCCATTTTCTTACGAAGCCCTGGCGTCATCAGTGGTGACGGACATTCCTCAATCACCTTTTGGTTGCGCCGTTGAATAGAACAATCGCGTTCGCCCAGATGGACCATGTCACCATGATTATCGGCCACAATCTGAAATTCGACGTGATGTGGATTGATGATGAGCTTTTCGAGGTAGACCTGGTCATTTCCGAAAGCTTTCTCGGCCTCGAGCCGCGCACTGTGAAAGGCTGATTGAAGGCTCGGTTCATTATGCGCCACGCGCATTCCGCGGCCGCCGCCGCCAGCGGTCGCTTTAATCATCACAGGATATCCGACTCTCTTTGCGATTTTGATCGCATCGCTCTCTGTCTCGATAATTCCATCGCTTCCCGGTGTGACCGGCACGCCGGCTTTTCGCGCCGCTGCCCGTGCGGCATTCTTGTCGCCCATCGCCCGCATCGCTTGTGAAGACGGACCGATGAACTTGATATTGCAGCTTTCGCAGACTTCTGCGAAATGCGGGTTCTCGGCAAGAAATCCATAGCCGGGATGAATCGCATCAACATCGCCAATCTCGGCGGCGCTCACGATTCGATCGATTTTGAGGTAACTTTCCGTGCTGGGCGCAGCGCCGATGCAAACAGATTCATCCGCAAGCTGTACATGCAATGAATCGACGTCAGCTTCAGAATAAACCGCAAGAGTTCGGATGCCGAGCTCCTTGCAGGCCCGAATCACCCGCAGCGCGATCTCACCGCGATTGGCGACCAAGACTTTCTCGAACATGCGTTCGCAAGTTGGGCACGCGCTCCGCTTGCCGCCTTAGCGACGCGGACTGGCCGGCCATGCGCCTGCCCTGCAACTAAAATTCGGGGCATGCATTACCGAACCTTAAAAAGCACCTGTCCAAACTGGACCGGCTTGCCGTTTTCAGCAACAACCTCAGCGATGACGCCGCTCGTTTCTGCCTTGATTTCATTCATCACTTTCATCGCTTCGATAATGCAAACCACTGTTTCCTCCGTCACGGTTTTTCCAACGTCAACAAAAGCCGCGGTATCCGGCGACGCCGCACGATAGAATGTGCCCACCATCGGGGAGACAATTTCCCTCAGCGGAACGCTTTCGGTCGCCTTCGGTGAAGCAGGCGCAGCTTCAGCGGCGGTTATCCCCGCCTTGGCCGGAACGGCCGTTGGAAACGGTGCGACCGCGGCTGCCTGACTTGAAGAACCTCTTTGGAGTTTTAAGCGGAACCCTTCCTTTTCAATCTCGAAGACCGAAAGGTCGTTCTTCTTCATCAAGTCGATGATGGTTTTGATTTCTTTGATGTCTTTGGATTCCACCACGTGCTCCTGTCAAAAGTTAAAGAGGCTAGGTAAAACAGTTTTCGGAATGAGGTCAAGGCAATCGTGGCTATTATTACCTTGGAATGATTGAGTCGCTGCCGTTAGTCGATTTCAGAATCATTGATGAAACCGACGATTATGCCGTGATCGATAAACCGCCGTTTCTGCTGATTCATCCCACGAAACCGGATGGAACGCGAACCCTGTGGCAGGAATTGCGCGGACTTTTCGCGTACGAAATTGCCGCGGGCGGTCAGGTATCCATTGTGAACCGGCTCGATCGTGAGACCAGCGGCCTCGTCTTGGTTGCGAAGAAAGCGGATGTTGCGCGCCGATTCGGGCTGCTGATGCAACGTCGACAACTAAAGAAGGAATATCTGGCCATTGTCTGGGGCTGGCCAGAGTGGCAGACCAAGATTGTAAATGCGCCATTGCTTAGACAAGGGAAATATCAACAGTCGGCGATCTGGCTGAAACAAATGATTCACGCGAATGGCGCTCCGGCACTGACTGAGTTTCATGTTGAGCGCCGTTTTGTACGATCGGCTGGTAGGGCGCAACCACCGGACGCCTCGTTCGAGAACACGCGCGGGTCCGGGAAGTTTAGTTTGATCCGTGCAATTCCACACACAGGACGAACCCATCAGATTCGAGTGCATCTCGCGTCCATTGGTCATCCCATTGTGGGCGACAAAATCTACGGACCCGACGAACAGCTTTATCTCCGTTTCATCGAGACCGGATGGAGCCGAGAGCTCGAACGCCAACTGCTCCTGGCGCGACATGCTTTGCACTCCGCGCGACTGGCGATAGAGGGCGAGCATGAATGGACCAGCTCATTGCCAGACGATCTTGCGCAATTCATGGCACCCAGCCAATTGCAATCCGATCAGGCGCCCTTATCGTAGGCGCGCCGAATGAAAACGCTTTGCGCTTTCGCCGCCTGTGTGATCGTTCTTGCTTGTTCGCAAACATTCGGCGGCACCGAACAGCAAAACGCCGCGGCAACGACGGAAGAACTAAACCCGCAACGATTCGAATTCGCAGTCGAATCAGGATATGTGTTTGGCGCGATTAATCCGCCTGCCAGTTACCAGATTGGCGCAGAGTTCTTAACCGCGCGCGTTCGCTGGGGAGTTGTGCAACGCGACAGTTGGCTGCGGGGCTATAACCAATTCTATATTAGCGCGATCGCAGAGCCGATTTTTCAGGGAATCGAGAATCATTATTTCGGTCTTAATCTCGGAATGCGTTACAACTTCGTTCGGCCTGGCAGCCGGTTCGTTCCGTACTTTTCGGGCGGACTCGGTTTGGGCTGGATCGATAGTCACGCAGAAATTCCTGGTGGGCAGGGTCAGGATTTTACATTCAACATTTTGTCCGCAGCCGGTATTTCGTATCTCGTCGACGACCACTGGAAGATAAGCGTGGGAGCGCTTTACCAGCACCTCTCGAATGGCGGGCAAACTGATCCGAATCCGAGCCTGAATCTTTTCGGCCCGCAGGTGGGCGTAAGCTATTCGTTCTCATCGTTCCCGTCATGTCGAGCGAAGTCGAGACATCTGACCGGTGGCTTTGGCTTGGGCGAACAAATAATCCGAGACGCTTCGCTTCGCTCAGAATGACAGCGATTCCAACGTGATGAGCAATCCGCCAAACGAGAACGTCCTGGTCGTCAGGCGAGAACTCTTCGATGAGCTCGGCAGCTTCCAGGGATTAAACTTCGAGCCCGAACAATATTTGAAAGCGATTCTGTCGCGAGGAAGCAACTTCTTTATTCCACGTCGCGAAGCCGAGATTAACTCTGCTTACAAGCAAATCATTCCTTATTCCCTGATCTCATTTGAAAACACGATCCTTCATTACGTCCGCGGCAAGAAGGCCGGCGAACGGCGACTCGTCGCGAAAGGTTCGATCGGCATTGGAGGACATATGAACGAGACGGACGAATCGCTCTTCGCCATGGACGAGCAGGCTTATCGCGCAGGAGTCGAGCGCGAAGTGAATGAGGAAATCAAGATCGACGCTCCGTTTGAAGATCGAATCGTTGCACTTTTAAACGACGACTCTACCGAGGTAGGACAGGTTCACCTGGGGATCGTGCACGTCTTCAAATTGAAAGAGCCCAAAGTGCAGAAGCGCGAGGCAATGATCACAGGGCTGTCATTTCTGACGAAGCAGGAATTGATGGCCCGGCGCGAATCGCTGGAGACCTGGTCGCAAATCTGCGTGGACGCGCTGGACCGATTGCTAGGATAACCCGCCAACAAGACTCGTTATCGTTCCTGGTCCTCCGAGAACGCGACGTCGTCAATTTGCCAGTGACCCACGGGATGCGAAATGGCAACGTTAATTTCAGCACCTTTTGCCGGATAGTTGATGCGCGCGTGGAAGTTGCCTCGCGGTTCAAAGAATTGTGATTGAAACACAATTTCACCCTGGACATTAACAGGACCTGCTGGTGCTCCGAGCTTCTCTATGCGGGAAATAAATTCTTGTTGCACCGATGGGGGAAATTGCAGGCGCGCCTCGGGGCTCAGATGCGAGGAAAAAAAATTGAGATCGTGCTGAATCGCAATGCGCTGGACCGCCTCTTTGCCAAAGGCCGTGCCCTCTTTCGCCATTTCTTGTTTGTTCGAGAACAGCCACCAAAAGCCAATACCGATCAACACGAGAACGATGATTACAATAACCAGAAATTGTCCTGATAATTTCGATCGCGCATTTATTTTCATTTTATGTAAGATTGATTGTTAGTAGCCGAATCCAAGGCCCTTAACCACTTCACCATTGTGGATCAATGCTCCATGGCTTTGCATTCCCGTGTAAGCGCCAAATCGGTTTCGGGCGTTTACCTTGAAGTTGACCAAGTAACCATAAATAGGCTTATCTTTCGTCCCCAAATTCGCGGGCTTTGGATCGCCGCTCCATTCGATGCGCGCGCTCGCCGCATCGATCAATTGCGTGTCTAGCCATTTCATGATGATGTCCTTGTAATTCGTCGGATACGATCCATACACCTGCGCATCCGCAGGCTGCGTTTCGGCACATAAATTGGCGGCCACGCACATCCCCATAAAGGACGCGCAGACCAACGACACAAGCTTTTTCATCTTTGCATCTTCTAACGAGCGAAGCGGCTAGTCCAGCTTATTGAAACGTCAATCTGCTTAGGACGATTTCTGGTGTGACGACGGAGACGATTCGCGCGGCTGCTTCTTTCTGGTTCCATCTTATGATGATCACATGATTCGCTCCTCGATCTTAGGCTTGCTCGTTGCTGCATCGGTAATCGCTTTAACGCCTGCTTCGGCGGAAGAAGGCTCCGCCCAAACCCCCTCCTCCACCATCCCTGGCTCTGTCGAACGTCCCGCCCGGGTCAGGGATAAGGACTACAGCTCGGTTGCGACCGCAAAGGATGCAAAAGCATTCGATCCCGCCGAGGCGACACAAGCATGGCTGGACAGTGTCCCGCGCAATCAACGGGAAAGGTCTGACGCCTATTTCGAAGGCGGTTACTGGCTCATCTTCTGGGATTTTCTTCTCACAGCGGCAATTTCGATCTTTCTTTTGGCCTCGCGGGTTTCAGCGCGGCTGCGCGATTTTTGCGAGCGTCTGACGAAGATCCGAAGTTTCCAAGCTGTCTGCTATGCAATTCCGTATTTGCTTCTTGTCTATGCACTGACTTTCCCGCTCAATCTGTACGAAAACTTTTTTCGCGAGCATCAATACGGCATGGCAACCCAAACTTTCTTGCCATGGTTTCGGGAACAATTGGTCGGCTTAACGCTGACGTTAATCGGCGGAACTGTAATGATAGTCGTTCTCTATGCCGTCTTTCGGCGTGCGCAGCGCACGTGGTGGATTTGGGGAACGATCGTCATGATTATCTTCTCGGGAATCCTCGTCTTTATCGCGCCGGTTTTTATCGAGCCGCTATTTAACACTTATAAGCCGATAACCGATCCAA
>JBEDUS010000027.1:0-21332 GCA_040414975.1 Candidatus Udaeobacter sp. | reverse complement strand
CAGGGGTACGTAGAGGTTGAGACTCCAATCCTTTCAAAGAGCACGCCGGAAGGGGCCCGAGATTTTTTGGTGCCAAGTCGAATCACGCGGGGGAAATTCTATGCGCTGCCACAGGCGCCTCAGCAATACAAACAACTGCTCATGGTCGCCGGGGTGGAAAAATATTTTCAGATCGCAAAATGCTTTCGCGACGAAGATTTGCGGGCCGACCGGCAACCGGAATTTACGCAGATTGACATCGAGGCATCGTTCGTCACTCCCGACGACATTTTCGCGGTTACCGAAGGAATGCTAGCGGCAATCTTTAGAGCGGCACGCAACGACGAGATCAAGGTTCCGTTTGATCGGCTCACGTATCGCGAAGCCGTGGGTCGCTATGGGAGCGATAAACCGGATCGCCGTTTTGGCATGGAGCTTGTTGATCTTGGAGAAATTTTTTGCGAGGGCAGTTTCAAGGTTTTTCGCAACGCGCTGGAATCTGGGGGTGTGGTGAAAGCGATTAACGCGAAAGGGTTTGCCGGGATCACCGTCGGACAGGCGGACGAACTAACTGAAATTGCGAAGTTACATGGCGCAAAAGGGCTCGCTTTTATCAAGATTGAGAACGGCGAATGGAAATCACCCATCGTGAAATTCTTTTCGGCGGCTGAAAAGGCGGCGGTGCAATCGAAACTGAAAATCGAGGAGGGCGACTGCGTGTTCTTCGGCGCGGACAAATGGGAGATCGCATGTGAAGTTCTCGGGCGATTGCGGTTGCGCATCGCGGAAATCCAAGATTTGCTCGGTAGGGCTCGCTCTCCGAGCGCGCCGGAGTGGGATTTTCTCTGGGTCACCGATTTTCCGCTGTTTGAATGGAGTCCCGAAGAGAACAAATGGAATGCCATGCATCATCCGTTTACGCGACCGAAACCGGAAGACATGTCGCTGTTTAACGAAAAGAAGTTTCCGGATGTTCGAGCAGAGGCGTACGACGTTGTTTTGAACGGTGTCGAAATCGGCGGCGGCAGCATGCGAATTTACGAGCCGGAATTGCAGGACAAAATGTTCGAAGCCCTCGGTATCGGCCCCGAAAATCGGCAAGCCCAGTTTGGCCATTTATTGCGTGCGCTGCATCTTGGCGCCCCGCCTCACGGCGGAATCGCGCTCGGACTGGATCGCCTGGTGATGCTCATCGCGGGCGAACAAAGCATCCGCGACGTAATAGCCTTCCCGAAGAACAATCGCGGCATGGATTTGATGTCGAATTCCCCAGCGGAAGTCGATTCAAGACAGTTGCGTGACCTGTCACTCAGGCTGGAAAAAGAGAAAAAGTTGTAGCGGCAACTGTCTCAGTCTGACTCAGGTTCCCGTTTGGGGCTGGCAAGGTGGAGGCTGATCGTCACTTGGAGGTGTCGATGATCTGCTGCGCGTTCTTGATCGCTGATTCGTCCGGCACTTTGCCTTTCTTGAGGATGTCGATCGCCTTCTGCGCTGAGGCAATGGCTTCTTTTTTGTTGCCAAGCTTCGCCTGAATCTGCGCCTTCTTGTAGTGCATGAAGTAGGCGTCAGGGTTTTTTTCCAGTGCCTGGTCGATCCACTTAGCCGCCTGGTTCATGTCCTTATTATTGTCGTAGTAGAAGGCTGCGGCTTGATAGGCGGTCCGTGGGTCGAGCGGAGTCCCTGCGCTAACGGCTGCATCGAGTTGCCTGCTTACTTGCTCGACATCGTCCGTGGTCAACTTCACGGGCACGCGCGTTTTATCCCAAAGGAAATTCAGCGTTGCAGAAGCACCTTTCACATCACCTAGCCCGATGGTGAACGTCTCGATTGTGACCGGAATCGGTTCCGGCTTCGCTGTGATACGTGCCGCATCGTTCTCCTGCTTATAGTCGGCCGCACTCTGCACCTTCGCGTCCTTGGAAACGATGATGGTCCACTCGTCCGCTGTCGGAATCGTGAAGAGCGCGTACTCACCGGCCGGGATCTCCTTGCCGCCGAGCGTTACAGGCTTGCTAAACCTAATTTTGGTGACCGCGTTGGCGCCAGTGCGCCAAAGTTTACCGTAAGGCACCAAGCCGCCGAAGATCTCGCGGTCGTTCTTGTTTGGGCGTGAATAGTCCACCTCGACGTCGGTCAACCCGACACGCTGTTTTACCACCGAGTGCTGGCTGACAGCTGGGAACTCTATTTTTTTCTCCTCCGCCGCCCGCAGACTGCCGGGTAGGAGCGGCTCCGCCACGAAGGAAAGTGCGAACAAAGCGGAAAAGAGAAGCGAACGAAGGCGTAAGGATTGGATCATAATATGCGGGATATTTAAGATGATTTGAACGGAGAAGATATTGCGAACCGGTCGGAGTCAAATTGGCTTGGGCCCAGCCTTACCATTTCGTCGAATCAATTTCAGCCCCCTTCGTCGTCCGTGCTATGCCAGAACTCAAGCAGAATCAGCCATTTGTGGTAATAGCGAGGACTGACCCTTATTTCCTATTCGATTGCACAGTCACCCGATTACGATTCTGAAGACAGTCACCTACCGAGTATGAATCTTATCAGGATTATCAGTACGACGATTATCATACCGATAATGCGTCCTCGAAAGTCAGCGCGTTTTAATCTATCACTTGGTACCATTGCGCGTAGGCTCAGTGCTGCTCTTTCGCGTTACTCGTCTAAACCCGAGCAGCCGCTCAATACCCCAACGCCGCTTTGCGCTCTGTCGCAGTGGGCAAAGGATCCTTTTTCACTGTGATTGCTTCGCCGCCCGAGTCCTTTATTTGGTTCGCCTGAACCGAATTGAACTCGATGTCTTTGGTGAATTCCGGTGGGAGATCTGCCTCGGCATAGATCGCGTGCACCGGACATACATCCACACACGCCATGCAATCGATGCATTCATCGGGATGAATGACCAGTTGGGTGTCCATTTCATAGAAGCACGCAACTGGGCACACCTCTACACAGTCGGTGAACTTGCATCCGTTACATTTGTCGGTCACAACATGGGCCATAGTTTCGATATTTGGGTTGAGGATGTGTAAGAAGACTGCGGTTACGCGTCAAGTAATTAGCATCGTGTGATCAGTCAATTTTGCCTTCGTATCGGACTTAGGCGATGCCTGGTGGGTGATGCTCGCGGCCGGTTCGAAACAAAATTGCGATGACGAAAGTTACAATCGTGCCGAAACATATCCACCAGGGAAATTCCATGACGGGCAGCCAGGTGGGTTGGTTGTAAAGTTTGCCGCCGAAAATTCCGGCGATGTTGTTCGGTAAGCCGCTCAAAATCGCGACGACGATGAAGCCGATAATCATCGCGATGATATTGCCGAGATTATTGCCTCGCGATTTGGTCAGCATTCCGGCGAGAAAGATTCCCAGCACAGAGCCGTAAGTGTAACCGTAGATCCCAAGCACGATTGGAATGATACGAACATTGGGATGTACAATTACGAGATAGGATGTGGCGGATGCTACTACGATCATCAGGATCGAGAAGCAAACCGTGGCCCAACGTACGGCGCGCAGACTCTGTTCGCTTGTAGAAGTCGGATTGATATAGGGTTCATACCAGTCGCGGGTAAAACTCGTGGCCAGCGCGTTTACGGCTGTGCTGAGCGAACCCATTGCTGTTGCGAAAATGCCGGCCAGAAGCAGGCCCCGAATGCCGACCGGCATTTCATAAAGGATGTAATGGCTAAAAATTTCGTTTGGCGTTCTCGGCAACCCTGGATCCTGATGCGTTTGATAAAAAACCCAGAGCAACACTCCAATGCTAAGGAACATGAAGGCGATCGGAATATCGGCAAGACCCGACATGATCACCGAGCGCCGGCTCCGACGGACGTCCGGGGCCGTCAACATTCGCTGCACCATATCCTGATCGGTACCGTGTGTGGACATGGTCATAAAAGTGGAACCGATTAGCCCGGCGAAAATCGTGTATTCGATTGCGAACATGCCTTTGATTTGGTTCCAGCCACTCTTGCTGGGATCCAAACCAGTAGTGACGAAGTCAGAAACATGAAAACCACCGTGACGGTGGAGGATCTCCTGCCATCCTCCTGGAATCGAAAAATAGAGTAAACCGAGAGCAACCAACGCGCTGCCGATCATGATCGAGGCTTGAATAAGGTCTGTCCAAATGACTGCCTTAATTCCGCCAAGGGTTGTGTAGATCGCGGTTAAGATGACGATCGCAACGATTGCGCCGATGTAGATGTAAAGCGTTTCCATTTGACTGGGCTGAACGCCGCGAATCATTTCGTAGGCAAGCGCGAGCGCGATCGCTGCAACGTACAGTCGCGCGCCGGACGCAAGAACGCGCGTGAAGAGAAAAACGGCAGAGGCGGCATTTTTTGTCGGCACACCGAAACGCGCAGTCAGATATTCGTAGATCGAGTAAACCTTGTAGTCGTAGTACGGTTTGATGAAAATGTAGCTGACCAGAATGCGCGCCAGGATCGTGCCGAGTGCTAGTTGAAGATAAGTGTAATTTCGAAACGTGAACCCTTCTCCCGGCGTGCCAAAGAAAGTCCCTGCACTCGTCTCCGCCGCGATTAGCGATGCGAGAATTGCCCACCACGGAATTCCGCGGCCGCCCAATGCGAAGTCTTTGAGACTTTGCTCCTTCCGGCCCATGTAAAGGCCGATGGACATAATCAGGACGAAATAGAGCAGCAAAACCGCACAATCAATTGCCAGGCGACCGTTCATGTCGGCCTTATTTATCAATGACGACTGACGAATGTCGAATGCGGGAAAATGACGAAATCCGAATGACGAATACGAGCACCTGCTTATCAAAAGGGCGCCAGGTGGATCGGCTTCTCCGTAAGATGATGCTAAAATAACAGCGCCTTTGGCGCCTGGATTGACATCGCATTGAGGACAACGCGATCCACCCTATGAACCTTATCAAGATCCCCGCACCGGATTTCGATCTGGCGATGACCCTCGATTCCGGCCAGGTCTTTCATTGGGAAAGGGCTGGGAATGGATTCGTAGGAGCAATTGGCAATGTACCGGTTTACGTAGAGCAACGGACGA
Source organism: Candidatus Udaeobacter sp. (assembly GCA_040414975.1). GTDB lineage: Bacteria > Verrucomicrobiota > Verrucomicrobiia > Chthoniobacterales > UBA10450 > Udaeobacter. The sequence goes on along the minus strand of JBEDUS010000027.1, from coordinate 16,307 downwards.
ATGTTCTGAAAGTGAACATGGAGGGCGGAGCTCCCGCGACGCCGCGTAAATGGCGCGGCAAGCGACTGGGCACAAGGGAGTTCGCCCCTCCAGTTGCGCAATCGGTGGCGCATTACTTCGCGCTTGATCATCCACTCGCAGAAATCTGTGCGTCGTTCCCGGACGATCCGGTAATGAACGCGGCGCGACAATTCTGTCGTGGCTTGCGAATCATTCGCCAACCGAAATGGGAGTGCCTGGCCACGTTCATTTGCTCGTCGATGAAACAGGTGGCGCATATTCGTCAGATCTCGCTAGCGCTTCGACAGCGCTTTGGTGAGAGACGAAACGTCGGTGATCATGTGGTGCACACATTTCCGCTGGCGCAGCGAATTGCCCGGGCTTCTGAGAACGACCTGCGCGAATGCGCACTCGGTTATCGCGCCACGAACCTGCTCATGACTGCGCGACTCGTAAGCTCAGGCAAGGCGAACCTGGAAGCATGGTCGGCTCTATGTGATGCCGATCTTAGAGAAAGACTATGCGCCTTGCCCGGTGTCGGGACGAAGATTGCCAACTGTGTAATGCTTTTTGGTTATGAACGCCTGCGTGCCTTCCCGATCGACGTCTGGATCAACAGGGTTTTGAAACAGCAATATTTTCCGCGGAAGAAAAAAGTCACGGAACTGCGGCTGCGCGAATTTTCGGAAACATATTTTGGCGAACATGGCGGTTACGCGCAGCAATATTTGTTTCATCATGCGCGAATGACTTTACAGAAATCAGGAGTATCGAGAGATTCCTCGACCCCGAAAGCCTTCGGGGCTCGGAATGACAAAAAGGTGGATGCGTGAGTGGTGTCGGGACGGCGAACCTGTGTTTAGCGTGTTCACCTGCGGACTGTGTGGCGCAGGTAGTGCGCGTCACCCCGTGCGCGCCGTTCGTTTGCACATCCAAGAGGCGCGCAGAGGACTGCTCCCCCTGCCAATTCCGCCGGATGCGAACTGGAGACATCGGTGAGTTTCACCGCAAGTTGTCAGCACCCCTGGGCTGAGATAATGTTCCAGCCTTAAACTGAACTTTCCAAGGCCAATCCTTTCTGACACTGAGAAACCGCTCTCATGACGACGGCTGACATTATGTTCGCCCAGCCGGGCAACCCCGAAAGCCTTCGGGACCACGAATACGAAGCGCGAACGGTTTTGTTGGCGATACTGGTAGCGATTCTCATTCACCTGCTGGTGGCGTTTTTTCTTGCTGCCTTCGGCGGCATTTTTTCGCCGGCGACGCCCGTTGAGGACAAGCCTGCTGAACTCACGTTCGTCGATCTGTCGCCAGCGACCCAGAAGAATTCCGCATTTATAGAGAACGACGAATCAAAAAAAGCGCCCGAGCCCAAAGAGAAAACATTCGAATCGAACGCCAATTCGATTGGAGCAAGCGAGTTGGCTGCTGCCGGTGAATTGCCGTTGCCGTCGCAGGAAGGCAAGGATCGGCCGTTTATGGATTTGGAGACACATCAGCATTCTTTGGATACAAAAGGAGCGCAGCCACAACCAAGTGCAGCGCCACAGGAAAATCCGAACCCATCGGAGGCGCCCGAGACGCAACCGGCTCCAGTTACTGCGGCAGAGCAATTTGCGATGCTAACTCAACAGCCCACTCCGCCAATCCAGAAGTCGGTTACATCTCCCCAAGCGCGGTCGGCGTACCGGTCTATGAAAGAGCGGACGCATATCTCCGGTCGGATTACGAACCGCGGCGTCGCTTCCGTGAACGCGCTCGGCACGCCGTTGGGGCGGTATCAGAAGATTCTTTTGGATGCGATTGGCTCGCGCTGGTATGCGTTTGTCGAACAACAAATCGACCTGGTTACCATCGGCACGGCTCGTGTGGTCTTTGTAGTGGACCGAAGCGGACATGTAAAGAACCTCAAGGTCGTCGAAAACAGCTCAAACGAGACATTGGCAAACGTTTGCATCCAATCGATTCAAGAAGCGCAATTGCCTCCGATTCCGGATGATTTAGCGGCCACGTTGCCTCCGGAAGGATTGGACATAGACATTCCGTTCACGATCTTCTCGAACCGATGATGATTGCCGCGATAACTATCGAGACTCCCGAAACCGTGAATACCGTGTTTGGTTTTTTCGCGAAGGGCGGCCTTTTTATGTGGCCGTTGCTGGCGTGCTCGATTGTTTCCGTGACGATCATGATCTTGCGCGGGCTCGCCTTGCGACGGAACAAAGTCCTGCCGCCTTTGGTCGAGAACGAAATGGAACGATTGACTCCCGGTGAAAGCCCTGAGCGCCTGTCTCGGCTCGTGCATCATGATGGTTCATCACTGGCGCGGATCGCCCGCGTGGCGTTGCAATATTTGCGCAGTCCACGCTCGGAAAACGTGGAAGCGGTTCAAACGCGTGCGCGTCACGAAATGGTACGGCTGGAAAAAGGTCTGATTATTCTCGAAGTCATTGTTGGCATCGCGCCACTACTGGGCCTGATCGGCGCGGTCTCGGGGCTTGTGCATGTTTTTTCTCAGCTTGGCTTGAGCTCGGGCGCATCGGATACGCGTCAGATTGCGCTCGGCATCTCCGAAGCATTGAATGCGACGGTGTTTGGGCTTTCGATCGCTGTGCCGACACTGATCGGATTCACCTATTTTTCGAGAAAAGTGGAAGTGATGTCGGTGGAGATGGAAACCCTGGTCGTCGAATTGATTAACAAATGCTATTACGGGCGACCTTCGCGCGAATTCGGGCCGGCAAAAGCGTCCGCGGCCAGCTCACTGCCGATTTCGACGCCGGTTGCGTGAAACGCGCGGCGTATTTCACACCATGAAGTTTGCAGTACGAAAACGAAGGGCGCCCGTCATCATCATCGTTTCGCTCGTCGATATTCTCATCATCCTGCTGATCTTTTTTGTCGTTTCCACAACGTTCAAGAAAGACCAGCCCGAGGTTCAGATTAACCTGCCAGAATCCAAAACGGCAAAGAAACAGCCCGCCGAGCTTGAACACGCGATAGTAAGCATCGATCAAAATGACGAGATCAAACTGGATGGGCGACCCATCGGGGCCGATGACCTGGAGGGCGCCGTGCGCAATTTGCCGGAAGCGCGCAAGTCCACACTTGCGTTGCAAGCGGACAAGAAAGCTTCCTTTGGCATAATTGTTAAGGTCATGGACGCGTTGAAGCTCGCGGGCGTGAGGAATTTACCTGCGTTTACCAGGGAAGAGAAATGATCCTGCAGATTTTGGAGTACGGCGACCCCATCCTGCGGGCCAAAGGCAAACCGGTCGAGAGCATAGATGATCGGATTCGCGAACTGGCCGCGAACATGATCGAGACGATGCATGCGGCGAATGGCGTAGGCCTGGCCGCGCAGCAGATCGGGAAAGCTTTGCAGCTTATGGTGCTCGACGTTTCGCTAGTCGAAGACCGGCCGAGCACATTGACGCTGGATGGCAAAGAGATCGATCCCAAGTCTGCTATGCCGCTGGTGTTAATCAATCCGGAAATTGAGCTGCGCGGCGCGATCGAGGTGGGAGTAGAAGGTTGTCTAAGTTTTCCTGAAATTACCGGCAACATTGAAAGAGCAAGGTCCGTGACCGTGCGCGCTCAGACTTTGGCAGGCGCAATCGAAATCGAAGCGAGCGGATTTCTTGCACGCGCGATTCAGCACGAAGGCGATCATCTCAATGGAATTCTGTTTATCGATCGCATGAATTCCGCAGCAAAGACTGCCTTGTCGAGCCGCTTGAAACGCCTGCAAAAGGAGACGAGACGCGGCATACGACACCGGGACGCGCTCGTAAGTGAGACGACGCTGTAGCGGCTCAGCAACTGTCGGTTCGCATCCGTAAATTGCCCTGATGAACAGCATATGGGTCAAATGGGTTCGCAGGCTTCAATCAATTGCTCAAAATGGGCGAAACTACTGCAAAAACGAATTCGACCTGCGACGATATCGACAGGTTGAAGACATAGCCGCTGAGATCGCTGCTAGATACTCGGTTGGTGAACTGCAGGCCATCAAGGCGATGTTTGGACGGGAGACTGGACCAGCAACTCCAAAAATCGATGTACGAGCGGCCGTCATCTCAGAAGACAAAATATTGCTTGTAAAGGAGCGAGGCGATGGTTGGACTTTGCCTGGTGGCTGGGTGGATCCCGGAGAGTCCCCAAGCGAGGCAGCTGTGCGGGAAACAAAGGAGGAATCTGGGTATGACGTGAATGCCGTCAGACTAATGGCGATTTACGATCGCGACAGGCAGGGACATCCCCCGTGTCCTTTTCATGTCTATAAGCTAATTTTTCTGTGCAAGGTTGTGGGACGTTCGGCCAAAACGAGTCTTGAGACGGAGGCGGCCTGCTTCTTTGGCGAGGAAGAATTACCGGCCCTTTCAGAGTCTCGAGTACTCTCAACGCAGGTAAAACGTGCGTTCGTTTTCGCAAGAGACCCGCATTTGCCTGCCGATTTCGACTAGATCAACCTGGCAGACTCATGGCATGAAGGGTATTCAGCTGCCTCACTCTTCCCGGAGGAGTTTGGATGGATCGACAGCAAGCGCTCGTAGGGCTGGAATGGCGGACGCTGCAGCGCCCAACAACACCATCGTTAGCACCGCATCGATTACGACTACCGGATCTCGCGGATTCGCCTGATACATAATGTTCCCTAGCAGGCGACTGGCGAGGACTCCTGACAGCAATCCCAGCAACGACCCGATAACAAGCAGTGCGATTGGTCGCCCCACAGCTGTGCTGATCACGTGTTTCGTGCGCGCGCCCAACGCCACGCGGATGCCGAACTTCTTCATCCGGCGGCTCACGTCGTACGCCGCCATCCCGAAGATTCCCGTCGCTGCCAGCATCGCCGCGAGCAGGCCCATGGTGCCCAGTGCAACAGTCGCCGCGCGTGCTGGGAACAACATATCGCTGAGCGCATCGGGCCAGCTCTGCACCGTGATTTGCGCATTCGGCTCTAGACCGCTCAGCGTGCGTTCAAGCGCAGCCGCCATTTCGTTTTGCGCCCGCTGCGACCGTGTGACGAAAATCATGTGGCTCGGCTCGTTTTGCGACAACGCCAAATAGGCCACTGGCTGTGGCGATTCTTGCATGTCGTGGTACTTGCCGTCCTCGACTACGCCGACTACTTCCACGAAGTCGATGGGAACGCCTTCCCTTCGCAGGAAAGAAGCGTTGCCCAATCGCCGACGTGTTGCCCCACATTTTTCGGGCAAAGGTTTGGTTAACGATCGCCACGCCCGGCGTTGTCGCGCTGTCGTGCCACGAGAAATCCCTTCCATTGACAAGCCGAGTATCCGCAGCCTCCAAATATCCCGGCGACATGGTGAATACATAGGACGCCAGCACAGAATTGTTCAGAGTGAACTCGGTCGTCCCTGGTGGGAAAACCGGAATGCCACGCAGACCGCCGGTAAAGGGCACTCTGCTTATCGTGCCAACCGCCACCACGCCGGGGATGTTCCGCACAGCTTCAATCATCGCTTTCTTTTTCTGCGGCGGCACGCCGCCTTCCACCAGACGCAGGTCTGTGTCGGCCAGCATCGCGCCTTGCGGCTGGAAGCCGAGCGGCGCGTGCAGCGCGCGCACCAAGCCGCGCACCGCGACAAGTGAAGCTGTGACCAGCAACATGCAAATCGCTATTTGCACGCCTAACAACAAATCGCGCAGCGAAAGGCGGCGCAACTTAACGGAATCTGCCGGTCCGCTCTTCATCGCTTGCAACGGACTGCTCTGCCACACGTTTCTCGCGGGAAGCATCCCGAATAGAAGCGCGCTGACCAGCATCAACATGAAACCTACCAGGTAAACACGCGCATCCAGACTCACTATCAGATGGCACGCGGACAATTGCCGGCTGATCGAAAACAACAGGAGGCGAGCAATAAACAGCCCGGCTGCTCCGCCCAGTAGTGACACGACCATCGCTTCGCTCAGCAGTTGCCTAACGAGTCGCCAACGACTCGCTCCGAGCGCGACACGGACCGCCAGTTCCCGGCTGCGATCTGCTACGCGCGCGGCAAACAGGCTCGCGAGATTCGCGCTCCCCGCCACCAGGACCAGCAGGGCCAGCCCCGTTACACTGTAAAGAAATCCGCGAATGACATCGCCGGTGTCTGCGTAGAGCCCGGGACGGACCAGCCGCAATGCCACCTCGCTATCTGTTTCCGGATGCTCCTTTGCCAACTGGGAAGCGATCGCATTCAGATTTTCCGTTGCCTGCTCAAGTGTCACGCCGGACTTCAACCGGCCAATTACTGTCAACCAATTCGTCGTCCGGTTGTCAAAGAAGTCTGCCTTGAAGAAATTCACGACGGGTATGAAGTAATCCGGCCAGTCGAATTGCTCCGTGCCATGGAACTGCGCCGGCGTGACGCCAATTACCGTGAAAGGATCTTTGTCGAGGAGCACGGTAGTCCCGACTATGGCTGGATCGGCGTTAAATGCGCTTCGCCAAAGACTGTCACTCAACACCAGATAGGGAGCTGACTTTGGTCCATGGTCGTCCGAAACCTCGATGAACCGTCCTACCTCCGGCTGCACGCCTAACAGGTCAAAATAATTTCCAGTGACCGCATATCCTCTGACACTTTTCGTCGAATTACCCCAATTCAGACGCGCATAAGCAAATCCATCAAAGGCGGCGATCCCGCTGAAGGTCGTGTTTCGCTGACGAAAGTCTTCAAACGCAGGATATGACGTAGTCAGTAATTCTCCGTACGTCCATTCCTTGTGTCGAAGTTGATACAGATTCTGCGGGTTCCTCACTTCCAGCGGGTGCAGCAGGACCGCATTCACGACTCCGAAGACGACGATGTTTGCCCCGATCCCGAGCATCAACGTGAGCACAGCTACCAGCGTGAACGCGGGAGACTTGCAAAGCACTCGCAGCGCGTAGCGGACATCCAGCAGCAGATCCTTCATCTCGAGCGTTGCAATCTTAACGAGAATTCGGCCGGATATTTATGCCTTTAAACGCGTATTCGTTGGGCTAATACCGTTGAGGTTTTTTGAGAAATCCGGTTAACGGACTCGTTGCCGCTGCCACATCCAGTTTTTCGGCCAATCCGATTTCGCGTGCTTCGCGTCCGGCTTCGATCGCTTTCTTGAATGCTTTGGCCATGCGGACCGGATCGGGAGCGATCGCGATCGCTGTGTTAACCAGAACCGCGTCGGCACCCATCTCCATCGCTTCCGCTGCGTGACTCGGGGCGCCTAGCCCCGCGTCGATCACCACGGGCACTGTCGCTTGCTCCATGATGATCTCGATCTGGGGACGTGCCTCGATGCCGCGATTACTCCCGATTGGGGAACCGAGTGGCATCACTGTTGCGGTACCGATGTCCTGCAATCGTTTCGCCAAGACCGGGTCGGCATTGATGTAGGGAAGAACCGTGAATCCCTCACTAACCAAGATTTGTGCGGCTGCCAAGGTCTCCACCGGATCGGGCAGCAAATAACGCGGGTCTGGGTGAATCTCGAGCTTGATCCACTTTGGCAAGCCTGCGCTTGCAGCCAACCGCGCCAGGCGCACAGCTTCGTCCGCGTTGCGTGCGCCGCTCGTGTTCGGCAAGAGAAGAAACCGGTTCGGATCAATATAATCGAGGATGTTCGCAAACGGATCGTGTTTGCCTGAAATGTCCGCGCGCCTGAGCGCCACGGTTACAAGCTCCGTGCCGCTGGCAATGAGCGCGTCGCGCATCAGCTCGTTCGACGCGAATTTTCCCGTGCCGACCAGCAAACGCGAGGTGAACTCGCGATCTGCGATCTTCAATTTCGAGGGCTTGTCCGCCATCGACAGAGGATAAGCGAATTCGCGCTAAGGTGCGAGTGTCGATTCTCACGGGAGCACACGCCGCGTCTGCGCAGTTACACTGTAGAGGCAGGCGTGCCGCCTGCATTGTTCTTGGATTTCGCAGCCGGCACAGCTGCCACCACAGACAGTACGCTATTTTTCAGCTTGTACAATGATCCAATCGGACGAAATATTCAGCCAGTGACTAAATTCCATCTTCGCCGGCGAGATTGCATCAAGGGAATGTCGCAGCTGATCGATGAGAGCGTTGATCTTGTAGTGACCTCACCACCCTACAACCTGGGAATTACCTACAGCCAATATGCCGACCGCCAGGATCGACAGTCGTATTTGAATTGGTGTGCCCAATGGGCAACACAAATTCAAAGAATTCTACGATCAAACGGATCTTTCTTTCTAAACGTCGGCTCTGCGCCATCGAATCCGATGTTGCCGCATCAAATCGTGATTCAACTGACGTCTCCTGGAGGATTTGTCTTGCAGAACACCATTCACTGGATCAAGTCGATCACAATTGAAGACCGGACAGCCGATCTCAAGTCGCACGGTCATTTCAAGCCAATCAATTCGAAACGGTTTGTCAATGACTGTCACGAATACATTTTTCATTTCACAAAGAGTGGCCGTGTCGAAGTGGATCGGCTTGCCCTGGGCGTTCCGTACCAGGACAAAAGCAACGTCGCGCGCTGGTCGCACACTAGTGGAAGCGATCTACGCTGTCGTGGTAACACGTGGTTTGTTCCCTACGAGACAATTCAAAGCCGCGCAGAGGAGCGACCACATCCGGCGACGTTTCCTGTTCAACTCGTGGAATGGTGCATCAAGTTGCACGGCGTCTCGCGAGTGGAAACCATGCTTGATCCGTTTCTCGGCATCGGAAATTCGACTGTTGCTGCACAGCGCTGCGGCGTGAAGAGGTTTATTGGGTTTGAAATCGACGAGACTTATCTCGCGGAGGCGAAACGGCGCTTGGAAGCACTGCGATGAGTCGTCACTCAAGTCAAGTTTGACGAGTCCGCCTCTCTACCGATTGCCGATGAGACTGGTCTTATAGAAATTTGCTTACTGGATATTGTGAGTTTGCCAAATGTGATGCACGGTAAAATTTCTTGAAAAGATTGATCTTAGTTGGGCTGATCGTCGTCGTCCTCAACGTGATAGCCAAGTCCGGCGCGGACGCAGCCCAAGCTGGTCTCAATTTCGCTGGCACTAGCTTTTCTCCAGGTTCAACGGTGCAAGCAAATGTCCCGCTTACCGCGCAGGAAAAATCGTTAGCTGCGCAAGGTGGCAACCCCGTGCCGCCATACGCACTGGCTGTGCTTGCAACGCCTGCAAATTTTGATCCGACAAGAAGCTGGCCCGTGTTGATACCCTGCTCCACGAGCGATTTCAAACGTCAGAATCGAGATGATCTCAAACAGTTTTATCGGAGGGTCGCGCTTGCTGAAGGCTGGGTGTTACTCGCAGGGGATGGCCCGCAGCATGCCAAGAACGACACGGCGGCGTGGCGCGCGGCAATGACAATGGCCGCCATCGCCGCGCTTCACCGCAGCTTTCCCGGATCGGAAAAGTGGCCGATGGCGTGCGCGGGGTTCTCCGGAGGAGGTAAAGGGGTTGGTTATGTAGCGCCTTGCCTCGCGAGAAACGGTTGTCACATCATTGGAATTTACATGACCGGCGCGAATGAAGACCACCTTAGTGACGGATATTCGAGATGTCAGCCGGGCGCGGCCTTTCTTAATACGCCAATTTACATCGCTGCTGGGCACGAGGATAGAATCGCGACGTTGGAGCAGCAATATGATGTCGCGGGTTCGATCAAGCGAACTGGCTTTAATCGACTTAAGATAGGCACCTTCCGTGGCGAGCATGAAGTCAACGATCCGCAAACTTCTATTGCGTTGGGTTGGTTTCGTGAACTGGCGAAATAGATCTGCCTGAAAGGACGAAAAGCGCTGGAGCACCGGCACACTCGAAAATGCGACCATGGCTGTTTGTCATGTTGAGCGAAGCGAAACATCTCTGACTATTCGCTTGGCGAGCGCGTCGAAAGAAATGATCCGAGATTCTTCCCTTCGCCCAGAATGACGATCTGCACGGAAGGCACCGCGCATTTCGTGCCAAATCCAGATGGCCCAACGTCACAGAAGTTCGCCTCGTGCTGAGCCACCCTGTGACTGCTGAAATTTATCGAGCGATTTTACCAGATTTCCCGGCAACGGACGCACGCGATCAAAAATGCGCGCCGCCAGGGGTTTGGCCGTCGTATAACCTGCGGCGAACATTTCCAAGCGCGCGTCAAGGTTATCGATATAATGCAGGGCCATAGCTTCCGGCGTTTTCGGTGCGACGGGCGAGCCAAATTCCATCTCTCCGTGGTGCGCCCCGATTAAGTGCAAAAGATGCATGCGAACATCTTCCGAGGCCGGTAAAAGAGTTTTCCAAGCCTCCGCATTTTCGGCATTTACCTTTCTCCATAAGGCATTCACGAGCTCCAGGCCGATTGAGATGTGCCCTATCAACTCGCCGCGCTCATTATAATCCATGACGAACCCGCTTTCAGGCAGGGCGTTCTCCCAAAGTTTCCCGGAGTCGTGAAACAGGATTCCGGCAAGCAAAAGATCGAGATTCAGTTGCGGATAAAGCGGGGCGATCGCATTCGCAACGCGCATCATTTGCGCCGTGTGCTCCACCAGTCCGCCTCGACGCGCGTGATGATAATTGCGAGCAGCAGCTGTGCGACGAAAGCGGTCGCCCCATTCTTTTAGGAACACCTCGCATAAGGAACTCAGGCGCGGATCGCTAATTGTCTCGATCGCTTTCTCGATAAACTCCCAGTCCGCCTCCTGCCTGGCGCGCAAGTCCGCGGGACCTTGGAGCAATTCGGTTCGCTCCTGTCCGGTAAGCGGGCGCTGGGTCCATTTATCTGCTTCAAGTCCGTATTGAGAATGCAGGTGAAACTCGCCGAAAAGCTCGATGAAACTTTCAGATGACAGCTTACTGCACGCATTGTAAGCCGGATGATCGCTCCAAACCCGCAGCGTCATGCGGTCGCACGCATCAGCCAGCACAAGCTCACAGTACGGTTTTCCGTCGCGCGTAAATTTTGCGTTCGCGCTTTCCACTTGCACATGCGCCCTAGCCGACACAGCGCCGTTCTGGGCTGCCCGGCGAATTTCAGTCAGCGTCATTAAATCCATCCGGCGAATCTACCACAGGCCGCAAACGTGCTACGCTTTATTGTCCCATGTTTCTTAAGCACCTTGAATGCAGCGCGTGCGGCTTTCAGCACGAGTGGTCGCGTCTTCAGAATCTCTGTTTTGCATGCAGCAAACCGCTCTTTGCAGTTGTCGATCTCGCCGCGGCGAGTCAGACTCTGAAGCGCGACACACTGTCGACACGCGAGAAATCATTGTGGCGCTATCGCGAAGTGCTGCCGTTGCCGGGTGATGTTAAACCTGTCTCGTTAGGCGAAGGCGGAACGGCATTGTTGCGAGCAGAAAGATTTAGTGACGACATCGATCTCCGGATCAAGGACGAATCGACAAATCCAACGCAGAGCTTCAAAGCGCGCGGGATGAGTGTCGCGGTATCCATGGCGAGACACTTGGGAGCGACGAAGCTGGCAGTCCCGAGCGCCGGCAACGCCGGTGGCGCGCTCGCTGCTTACGCGGCTCGGGCCGGCCTGGAAGCGCACATCTTCATGCCACGCGATACGCCGCGTGCGAACATCATCGAATGTCGCGAATTAGGCGCTCATGTGACGCTGAAGGATGGATTGATTACGGATTGCGGAGCAGAGATCGCCCGTCGCAAAGAAAAGGAAGGTTGGTTCGACATGTCCACACTCAAGGAGCCGTATCGTATCGAGGGAAAAAAGACGCTCGGTTACGAAGTGGCAGAGCAGTGTAACTGGCAATTGCCAGATATAATTCTTTATCCAACCGGCGGCGGCACGGGACTGATTGGAATGTGGAAAGCCTTCGCTGAAATGGAGACGCTCGGCTGGATTAGTGGAAAACGTCCTCGCATGTTCGCGGTGCAAGCGACGGGTTGTGCGCCAATCGTCCGCGCATTCGAAGCGGGAGAAAAAACTGCAGCAGAGTTTCCCGATGCGCACACGATCGCTTCCGGTCTGCGTGTTCCCAAAGCGATTGGCGATTTCGTGATCCTGAACATCCTCCGTCAGTCTAACGGCGGCGGCATTGCCGTTGACGATGAAGAAATGATCCGTGTCACACGTGAAGTCGGCTCGACCGAAGGTCTCTTTGTCGCTCCCGAAGCTGCGGCCTGCTTCGCTGCTTTCAAGTCACTCCGTTCCATGGGCAGAATTCGCTCTGGCGAAAGCGTGGTCATTTTCAACACCGGGTCCGGAATTAAGTACCTCGATTGTTACCAAGACCAGTAGCGGTCCTCTCTTAAGTCCGTTTGCCGACAAAGATGGAGATGCGCTTGGCAAAAGCCTTCGCAGGCTCGGCGTAAAAACGTCGCCCGAGTTCGAGCGCATTTGTGCGCAAGCGTTTGCCTCTTTTACGGATTAGCTTTTCGAGTTTTGCGAGTTCGCCATGGAGCGCTTGATCGCCGCATTCCTTCTCCAGCCGTGCCCAAAGAAAATGCAAATCATGCTCGCGTCCCAGTAATTCGCCCAGAACTTCCGCGTTGTGGGCCATCTCTGTCAGGACCACACGATTCAGTGGCTGTAAAATGCGCAACTGATACCAGAGGTCTTTCACTCGTTTGCGCCAGGCATGAAATTTCTCCGGATCCGGGTCGTCAATCGTTTTCGCCAGGCCTCGTTGACCGCGCTTGTAGATTTTTTCAACCGCGCCGCAAACTTGTTTCCAGGTCAAACACTCCAGCGGCCATTTCAATAGACGCGCTTCCACGCGCTCCAGCTGTGGTATTGCTTGTTTTTGCCATCCCGCAAACGCCGCGGAAAAACTTTCTCGTTCCAGTGACAATAATTCTTCAATACGCGCAAATGGACTGTCTTCTGACCCTTTCGCCGACTCATCGCGCAATTGAATGAGTGTTTGCAACCGCACTTGCGCATCGCGTAGATCGGAAACGAGCCGTCCGATTTTGCGCACACACCGATCCTCGCATGTATGCCGGTCCTTGCCTACTTCGGGAATGGCAAGGCGCATCGCCGCCCGCAGCTTTTTAAGGTGCTTGCGAACTTCGTGCACTGTAACGCCGCGTTGCTTTGCGGGGTGCCGGCACAACTCCAGAGCAGATTCAATCTGTTCGCGGAAGACTCTCTCCAAGCCATCCGGCAACGGTTCGCGCAGTTTCAAACGAAAGCCCATGGGATTCTCTGTTTACTCGTTAGCGAGTCGGACATTGCTGTAGCGTTTTTCCCCAGTCACCTCTCGTCCAAACCACGATGGCGGTTTGAATTTTCGGCAGCTGACGCGGTCGGGGAATTCCACCTCGGCCACCACGAGACCGGCGTGTCTCCCCTGATAAATATCAATCTCAACGACTAGATTTTTCCACGGAATTTCGCAGCGCACCTTGCGCAATCTTCTCCCGGCGGTCCCCGGCCAAAGCGCATCGAACTGTTTTGGGCTGAGCCTGATCTCACGTTCTTCCCGGTGGCTGCCGCGACCGAGCTTGAACGTCAGTGTCGCGGCGTTGGCTTTTTTGCGAAGCCGCACCTGTCTGCCTGCGGATTCACTCGCCAGATAACCCTGGTCGATAATGTAGCATCGCGAACGCTCCAGCGCTTCCGGCAGCCGTCTAAGCAAAAATTTGCGTTCGATCTCTCGATTGTTTGCAGTTCGAGCGTTCTTTGGCACAAGGGCATCATGCTAAACGCGATGAGCCTGCTGTCGAGATTTTCGGTTCGCGAAAAAACCCGCTGGAACGCGTCGTCCTTAATGCGTTGCCGATGTTCGAAGATAAGATTCGCGACCGGCATCGCCGATGCGAGCTGCAAAGCGACACGACTAAGTCACTCCGCGCTGGAAAAATTCATGCAATGCACCTACGGCTGCAAGCATTGGCCACGCTGAGATTGCTACGATAACAGCGAAGAGTAGCGCCTCGATTGCGAACTCCAAGCTGTTTTCCCTCGCGAAATAGCGGGCTAATTCGCGAAGCGACCGACAGGCAGCCGGTCCTTTTTTCGTTTTTCCGTTGATCACTGCCCTTTTCACCAATCTTTTCTCGGGTATCCCGTGAAAGACCGTTCTCCTCACTGTAATCACGTTCATATCGAACGTTCGAATCGATGGGCCTTTCCGTCAGGTTACGAAATGTCAAAAGCCGGTGACGATTCAGTGACATCGCAAGATGATGTGTCATGCAAGGAGCGAGGCCCAACAACTTGGGTTGAACAAACGAACTAGCCGCAAACAAGATGAGGGGACCCCAGTGCTGCCCATCCGACTCGCACTAGAGTGCGATTGACAGGGGCGGGGGTTCGTAACCAATGCTCTCAGCGCGCGGAGCGAGCCTTAAAACTCGGCCGTTTGCTCGGCTTGCTTCAGCTAGTCGACATCCCATGCCGCTGCAGCGAATCGACCATTTGCTTCGCTGCAGACCGGCTCGCTGCAAACGGATCGTAAGTGATCAGAGAGATGCCGCCGTCGCCGTCCTCCACAAGCGCCGAACAGCTCTCCATCCAGTCGCCGCAGTTGTAATAGGTGACCTTGCCGAACTCCCGAATGGCGGCGCTGTGGATGTGGCCGCAGAGGACCGCGTCCACACGGTAGCGTTCTGCGTAATGCGCCACAGCGGCCTCAAATTTGCCGATGAAGCTTACGGCATCCTTCACGCGACGCTTTGCATATGCACTAAGCGACCAGTACCCAAGACCGAACCGGCGCCGTACGAAATTGATGACCGGATTCATTGAGAGTAGAAATTGGTAGCCGACGTCACCGGCGAATGCGAGCCACTTCACGTTTTGCACCACGGCATCCAGTTCGTGTCCGTGGATGATTAGAATGCGTTCCCCAGATGCAGTCACATGAATGGCGTTCTCCTTGATGTCGATATTTCCGTACGCACCAAGGAAGCTGACCACCAATTCATCGTGATTTCCCGGGATATAAATTACGCGGGTTCCCTTGCGCGCTTTGCGTAGAATTTTTTGGATCACGTCGTTGTGTTGCTGCGGCCAATAAATTCCACGACGCAGCGACCAGATATCGATGAGATCGCCCACAACGTACAGCGTCTCGAAGTCGTTCTCGCGGAGAAAGTCGAGCAGCGCTGCGGCATTGCAACCGCGCGTGCCCAGATGTGTGTCGGAGATCCAGCCAGTGCGATAACACCTTGGCGTTGGGAGTTGGTCAGACGATTTCCCAAATGAGAAACGTTGTTGGGCGGCGAACATTCGTGCCGAATCCCTGGGAGGAAAGGTGGATGCCTGCATTCCCGATCAGCAACAGCGTAAGAATCAAGCGGCCTCTGGGCAAAAGAATTACTGTTACGTTTATGTGGCAAAAGATGAGCTGTCGCGAATCAAGATAGACCGAGTCTTTCTCGTAGCGTCGGCGACCGAATTCGTCTTGGCCGCTGGATTTTCGAAAAGAGAGCGCCCCGCGTCTCGCAAGATTGCCATCGTCTTCTGGAGAAGCCGATCCACCTGGCAAAAAGCCCGCCGGGATTTCTCCCGGCGGGCTTGGATTGACCTGACCGTGCTAGAATTTAAAGCTTAGATCCGCCTGGAATATGTTGTATCTGTCGAGCGGATTGATAGTTATGTCGCCATGTCCACCGGTCCCGAGTGCGCTGTCGATCCGCCGGGCATGGGCGTAGGAAAGCTGCAGGACCACTGCATCAGCCAGCATGTACCCGGCTCGCACAACGGGGCCTTCTAGGTTCAGCTGCTCGTTGAAAAAGTCTGAATCGATCAGGTTCGGATCCAGTGCATACTGCTGCTGAAATTGATACCAAGCCTCTATTTGCCAATCGCCTTTCTTCTTCAGCTGACCAATACCGAGTCCAGCCTCAAACGCATAACGTTCGTTCCCCTCGCCTGGATGGCCTGCCGCTGCAGCGCGCTCGTCAGCTTCGAAGTTCGTCGCAAAATCCCCAAAGACGCGCATTGGAATCTTCCCGACCTTCCAGCCGATCTCCGCAGGGATGTCGAAAACTAAAAGACTGTTGATGCCTGTCTGATTGCCACCCGGGTCGCCGGAGAAGAAGAGGCTAAAATCATGGCCGTTGCCGGTGTAGTTGTAGATGGTCGGTGCAAGCTGGAAGTATAAGATATGCGGAAAATCAAACTTCGCTCCCACCTGCCACCCGAGCAGGAACGCGTTGGTGTTGGGGATAAGCTGAGTCTCGCCGGTTGTCGGCTGCGTTTGCGTCGGGCGCGGCCCAATTGGGTTTGTCGGATTCGAATCGTCGTAAACGAACTGGCCGAAGTTGGCGAAGACGTCGATTTTCAGGAATGGCTCCGGTGGAGGCGGTGCGACGGCCTTACCATCCTTGCCATCTTTGCTGTATGACACTGGCGCTGCTGCTT
>JBEDUS010000026.1:0-5254 GCA_040414975.1 Candidatus Udaeobacter sp. | reverse complement strand
AATCTACGAGATTGTCGCCGGCGCCGCGCCAATGGAATCAATGGTCAAGCCGCTCAAGTCTTACTGCGATTTGCTCAAGGAAAAAGCCGATGTCTGGGCCGTAGGACCTGGCCTTGGAAAATCCAGCGCCGCCGAGATTCTCGAGCTGATCGAGAAAGCGAAGCAGCCAATGGTGGTTGACGCTGACGGGCTGAATATTTTGGCCGAGAAAACCTCGACTCTCGGGCATTGCAAAGGCAAACGATTGCTCACACCGCATCCCGGCGAGATGAAACGACTCTCGCCCGGCGAAAAAGAGACGCGCGCTAAAACGGCGATGAAATTCTGCAATCGTTTTCCGGTAACACTGTTACTGAAAGGCAGCCGAACGATTGTGGCCGAGCGAGATCGCGCGCTAAGCTATAATACGACTGGCAATCCGGGAATGGCCACGGGTGGAATGGGCGACATTCTTACGGGTGTCTGTGCAGGATTGGTGGGGCAAGGGCTTTCTCTTTACGATGCGGCACGACTCGGCGCATGGTTATGCGGGCGTGCTGCGGAGATTGCGATTTTTAATGACGAGCAAAGCGAGCAATCATTGCTGCCCCGCGATGTCCTCGAGCATCTGGGTGCAGCGTTCAAAGAGCTGTAGAGCGTCTGTGTCAGAGGTGTTGGCGTTTCACAGAAACGCCCTACAATTTCTCAACTGGCAGTCCGCATGGAAAACAAGTTGCCCACCGTGAATCTCCAAACCGAGCAGACACAGTACGAAGCCCCGAAGACAGAAACAGCCTGGAGTCGAGTGAAAAAGGCCCTTGGTCCGGTTGCTGTACTCGGTGTGATGATCGCGAAATTTTTCGCGAAGCTGAAGTTTATACTTCTGCCGCTCCTGAAATTTCTCCCTATCCTGCTGAAATCCGGCGGTACGATGCTGTTGATGGTCTGGGTCTATACCCAGATGTGGGGGTGGCAATTCGCGCTCGGATTCGTTTTGCTATTATTCGTACACGAAACAGGACATTTGCTTGTCGCCAAGAAGTTCGGACTCAAGGTCGGCGCACCTGTTTTTATTCCGTTCATGGGGGCGTTCATCGCCCTCAAGGAAGCGCCACGGAACGCCTGGATGGAAGCGTGCGTTGGGATCGGCGGACCAATGCTGGGGAGCTTTGGCGCATTGGCTTGCAACCTTTTGGGCGAATTTTTCGCTGCACCGCTTTTCATCGCGCTCGCCTGGTTTGGTTATTTTCTCAATCTGTTTAACCTGATGCCAGTGGGAATCCTGGATGGTGGACGGATCGTGACCGCCTTATCACGCTGGCTTTGGTTGCCGGGGTTTGCTTTGCTCCTCTGGTTCGGCTGGAAATATCCAAATTTCATCATCTGGTTGATTGTGCTGTTGTCGCTGCCGCGGATCTATTCGCTTTTCCGCAAACGCAGTGAGGAAGAACAACGTTATTTTGAAGTCACACCGTCCCAGCGCTGGACCATGTCGATATTGTATTTCGGTCTAATTGCGATCCTGCTCTTCGGAATGCACGTTGCGCAGCAGGATTTAAACAAACACGGCGTGCCTTCCCACGGCCACGGACGCCACGTAATTGTGCAATAATTAAGCGGCCGTCGCCGCGAACACTTTCTCAGGTTCGAGTCCAATTCTTTGGAGAATTGACCTGAAACGTTTGTCGGAACGAAGCGGCACAAACTCGGGGGCTATGCCGATGCCATGCAATGAGGACGAGCGTTGCTCGCACGCGTGCTCGAGTTCGCGAATTGCGTCATCAAACGCGCCAAGCGTTACATGCACGTGCGCAATGGCATCACCCGGCCGATAGCCCCAGCCTGCCACGGCTCCATCAAGGGCTTTCAGCGCCTCCTCACGCTGTTTCATACGAGCGTATGTAATCGCTAAGCCGAACCCTGGTCTGCCAGTGAATTCCCGCGACTTTTCGTAGAGTGCAATTGCCTCATCAAAGCGCCCCATTTCACGATACAACGCTGCAAGCGACGGCTCACCATAGTGCGCAAATGTCGGATCAAGCTGCAACGCGCGTTCTCCGGCCGCGATTGCTTCATCGTAAAGACCGAAATAACGGTAGAGTTCGCAGGCGAAGTTGCTTACCCAAAGTGACGCCGGATCGATCTTCGATGTGCGCTGCAAGTAAGCGAGTGCTTTGTCGCGGTCGCCGCGCACCGCGTAGAGGGCAGCAATGAAGTAATTCGACGGCGTCGAATTCGGATCAATCGCGACCGCGCGATTGAATTCCGCTTCGGCTCCATCAAGGTCCCAATTCAGTATGCGTTTCGTTTCGGCAAGATATACGTGCGCCTCGGCCTCCTCGTCGTCGAGTTGCAATGCACGAAGCGCCGCGTCACGAACTTTCGGGTACGCTTCGAGCGGCGGTACGTAAGCGTCGGCCAGCCAAAGCCACGCCTTTGCGATTCCTGTCCATGCTCGACTAAATTTTGGATCTTGCTCCAGTGCCTGCTGGAAGAATTCGAGGCTCTTGCGCAGCGCGGGCTCGGTGTTTCTGTCGGAATAAACGAGGCCCTCCAAATAAGCGTCGTACCCATCGGTGCTCCGAGCTGGACGGGACGGCGAGATTGCAAGTTTGAGCTTGAGAGTATCAACAATGGAACGAGTGATCTCATCCTGTAACGCGAAAATTCCGTGCATTTCCCGCTCATATGTTTCTGACCAAACGGTAAACCCGTCGTCCGCGTTAATCAGTTCCGCAGTGATGCGCACCCGATTACCATCGCGTCGAACACTACCCTCGAGTACGTGCCCAACATTTAACTTTGATGCGATTTCGCCCAACTCCGCCTGTTTGTCCTTAAACCAGAATGAAGACCTGCGCGCGGCGACGCGCAGCCCGCCGACTTTCGCCAGCGCCCCCAGAAGCTCCTCTGCAATGCCTTCGCCGAAGTAGGCGTGATCTTTGGACGGGCTCAAATCGCTGAAAGGCAAAACGGCAATTGATTTTTCGCCAGGTTCCTCTCCACCGAAATCGCGCACGGATTCGACGGTAGCGATACTGCGAGCATCGAGATCGGGCGTTCGCACAATTCCATATCGCGTGAGGTCGAAAAACCAAGAGAGAACGAGCGCAACTGGAAATCCCAATATGATTAGCACCACAACCAGGCGCACGACCCAATTTGGGATGTCGAACACAGGCAAGACCTGAGCAATACCCTGGGCGAGCGCCCACCCACCGACCAGATAGGCGACCGCGACGCTATAGACTTTTCTTCGCTTTAGCTCGGCAAAAAGCTTCTTTGGATTCACGTCAGTGGCAAAACGGTTTCGTATGGCGTGATCAAAGGCAAGTTTTGTCGACTGAGATAGCGTACTCGCTATATGGCATCCCGGGTAGAATCACTTAAGATCGCGGCTGAGTTGGAACTCAGCCATGAGGCAGGCCACGGCTACCAGCGTCGAAAATTGCGAGCTCTCGGTTGGCAAATTATCCCATGGCCAACGCGTTACTGGTATCTCAGCGGGACTGTTTTTTTCGATTCCTCAACAATTTTTTCGAACCGCGGATCGCCGCGTAGCGGATCCCAGAACGGCAGCAGTTTCAATTGGCCATAGCTGAGGCCGCTGGGGCTGCGGACGGCAATCGCAAGTTGTTCGCAAGCGAGATCTTTGTTGCCAATCCATGCGGCGATCATCGCCAAATACTTGACCGTGGACGACCCATCAAATGTGTCTTTTTCTGTGGGAAGAAGCTCGACTGCACGCCTGCCTTCGAGCAGCGCTTCCTCTTTCCGTCCGAGACCGGCGTCGATCAAACCAAGCACGCATCGTGGCAGAGCATAGTTTGGTTGAGCCTGGACAATTTTCTCCTGCTCTGTGCGAGCAGTGGTAAAAGCCAGCCGTGCCTTGCCGTCGTCCGTCATCATGCGAGCAATAACGCCTTCGAAGAATGGACGATTAAAACGAATATTATCGGTCGAAGCTAAATTGATCGGATTCTCGCCTAATGCGATTAACGCATCTTTACGGCGGCGGATCGCGCTCGGCCAGCGCGCAAAGAAGCCATGCGTCAGCGATACTCGGCATCGCGGCAGGGTTTGTGGCACGGATTGAATCGATCGTTTGATGCAACGGTCGCGTGTCAGCCTTCGAATTCAATTCCACCACTGCGCGCGCAACCTTCGTAACAGCATCGTCGGGCTCAAAGGCCAATACGCGATCGTGCGTCGATCTCTCCTCAGCATACCGCCGGAGATCTTGATAGGTCACCGCAGTCTGCTCCAGAGCGAAAAAGTTGCGCGGATCGAGCGAGATCCCGCGCTCGAGATTTCGTATGGATTCTTCCCATCGCCCCTGACGCCGCTGGATCAAACCTGTCCAAAAAAAATACTCGCCAATCATTGGGCACGGTCTGGCGGGCGGCGTCCAGCTCGGCTAAAGCACCGCCGTAGTCAAGATATCAGTGATAAAGATTCTGCGCCCGCGCAAGGTGCGTTTCCCCTGCATCTGGACGAAAGCGAGATGCTGCCTCAACGGCTGCATCCGCCAGCGCCAGGCGCGCAGATGTATGGTCGTAGCCAAGCATGTACAGGCCGTCATGAGCCCAGGCCAGTTGACAATACGCGTCGAAAAACGATGGATCACGCGCGACAGCCTGGTTCAATAAATCAATACCCTGCAGCGTATTCGCTCTTTCATCGGCCGCAACGCTGCCTGCCCTCAAAATGAGGTTTTTGCCGCGTGTATAGAGGTCAAACGCCGCGATGTCGTTTGTCGGCGGGCGTTCGATTGCCTTCTTTTCAGCTGGCGAAAGTTTTGCCTGCAATTGATCGGCAATCGTTTTTGCGATCTCGCTTTGAATCGCAAACACGTCGGCGAGGTCACGGTCATAGGTCTGCGCCCACAAGTGCGCGTCGGTACGCGCATCAACTAATTGTGCGTTGACGCGCACGCGATTGCCAGCGCGCTGAACACTCCCTTCGACTACGTGCGCCACCCCGAGCTGCTGACCGATCTCGCGCAGATTACGCGCGACTCCGCTCTGGTAATGCATGACCGAAGTTCGGGAGATTACTTTCAGATCGGCGATTCTGGATAAGTCAGTCAGGATTTCATCCTGCACCCCGTCGGCAAAAAATGCGTTTCGCTTGTCGTCACTAAGATTTTCAAACGGCAAGACGGCAATACTTTTCTCCGGCGCCGCCAGAGTTGTAGCCACGGGCCTGCGGCCCATCTGCGACGAACGAGAAATGAAAAATGCAGAAATGCCGACAACCAAAATAGCAGCGGCTG
>JBEDUS010000025.1:0-4606 GCA_040414975.1 Candidatus Udaeobacter sp. | reverse complement strand
CAATTTCGCGCGCTCGTGCAGGCTCTGCCTCAAACCGACCAATGAAAATCCCGCGCCTGATGAGACATAACAAACTCTGGGCCGCAACTGCCCGTCGCTCCTCGGCGGCGTCTGCCGGAATGGATTTTGAAGAAATGCGGGAGCCGAACATGAAATTGTCGCGAGCACTTTTGATTGTTTTGCTTCTGCACGTTGTCGCCGTGTCGGGAATTGTCGCGTTCAACGCGATCAAAACCAGGGAAAGCTCATTTGTTCCAGCGGCCCACGCGGAACCTAAACCGTCCGCGACGGTGGGCGCGGCAATTCACGCTGATGGCGTCAAGCCGCAGACCGCAGCGGCTCAAAAAGAGAATGCGCTCCGCGAGGACGTGAAACCTTCATATTCGCCTTCGAAACTATCTTCAACAGACGGCGCGAACGCACCGGCTGTCACCAAGGCTTTGGCGGGCAAGGCTGCATCTTCTGGAAAAACTTACGTCGTAAAAAAGGGCGATAATCCGGTGAAGATCGCGAAAAAACTGAAAGTCTCTTACGAGGATCTAATCGCGCTCAACCATATCGAGGATCCGCGAAAGTTACGGATTGGCCAAAAGCTGTTAATTCCCAAGACAACGAAGCCAAAAACTACGAGCAGGAAAACAGCGAACCCTAAAGAGAAGAAAAATGAAGTGCGCCACGCAAAGCAACAAGAGCGCTCCACGTAACCATGCATCGTAAGAGCGCCTATATTCTATTTCTCGCTGTGCTCGGACTTCTCGTCATCGGGATCGTCATGCTCTTTAGCACGAGCGCGTTTGCGCGCGACAGCCATGGAGATGTTTATTTTTTCATCAAACGCCAGGCCATCTGGTTCGGCATCGGTCTTGCGATATGCATCCTTGCCGCACTAATTGATTATCACTTTTGGCAGCACACATGGTGGCTTTGGTTCGCGCTCGCGCTCGTTGCGTTGTCGCTCTGTTATTTTCCGCATATTGGGATGCGCCTTAACGGGTCGCGGCGCTGGGTCGGCTTTGGCCTGGTGACTTTTCAGCCATCGGAACTCGCGAAGCTGGCAGCAATTATTTTCCTCGCCGCCTGGTTTGCGCGGCGCGAAGAGGCCGGAAGCAACGTGATCTTTGGACTTATTCTTCCGCTCGCAATCATTAGCATACCGGCAGGCCTTGTTCTGGGAGAGGTCGATCTCGGAACGACGGCTCTGTTGGGAACGACTGCGTTTGTCGTGATGTTCGTTGCGGGAACAAATCCATTATGGCTCGGGATCATATCGTGCGCCGGCCTCAGCGCGCTTTTGATCATTGCCAGCCGAATCTCGGAACGCATGGGACGACTAGCCGCTTTTCTTCACCCGCAGAACTACAAGGAAGACGCCGGCTTGCAGCAGATGCAGGCGTTGATCGCCTGGGGCAGCGGTGGAATGGAAGGACTCGGTCTGGGCAATGGTCGCCAAAAAATGCTTTATCTGCCGTACGCGCACACCGATTTCATTTTTCCAATTATTGGCGAAGAGCTTGGTCTGCGGTTCAGTCTGCTCGTGATCTTTTTGTTTTTGGTCATCATCGTTTGCGGCATCATGATTGCACTGCACGCCAAGGATCGCTTCGGCATGCTTCTCGGCTGTGGCGTTGTTTCGCTGCTCGCCCTGCAGGCCGCAGTCAACATCGGTGTGACCACGTCGCTTCTGCCGAACAAAGGACTGCCGCTTCCATTCATTAGTTATGGCGGTTCGAACCTAATCGCGTGCATGTTCGGCATCGGTTTATTACTGAACATTTACCGGCAGGGGATTCTTGAGCCGTCGCACAAGAAACCTGTCGCCATGCGCGTTCGAGTAACTCCACGTATTTAGCAATGATGAATTCGATAGAACTGTATAAGTCCTGTGAGTCGGAGGAGAAGGATCTGATGTTATGAATGCAGTGATAGCATGCGGAGGAACTGGCGGACATCTTTTTCCCGGAATCGCAGTGGCAGAAGTGCTGCGTAACCGGGGCCACGAGGTGATGCTTTTGGTTTCTGAGAAAGATATTGACGCCCTGGCGCTCTCTGGTCGCGAAAGTTTCCGCGTGGAGAAATTGCCCACAGTGGGACTGCCATCGCCATTTTCTCCGGCGTTTTTTGGTTTTCTTGGCCGCTTTTACGAAAGCCTGGCGCTCTGTCGATCTATCTATCGGTCCTTTAAGCCTCAAGTCGTTCTCGGCATGGGCGGATTTACTTCTACTGCACCGGTGTTGGCCGGTCGAATACGCGGTATTCCGACGTTTATCCACGAATCAAACGCTATCCCTGGAAAAGCGAACCGTTTGACAGCGCGGATGGTGCGCATGGTCATGCTCGGCTTCAAGGAATGCGCGCCTTTTTTTCCAAAAACGAACACAGAAGTTACAGGCACTCCGGTCCGTACCGAGCTGGTTCGTTTGGATCAACAACTAGCGCGTCAAAAACTCGGGCTTCGCCAGGACCTGCCGACGCTGCTGGTAATGGGAGGCAGCCAGGGCGCGAGCGGAATTAATCAGGCGATGATTAAAGCGCTCCCGTTTTTACGGAACGTTTCGCTGCAAGTGATTCATCTTTCCGGCGCGCGCGACGAACGCTTGGTTGCAGATAATTATCACCGCGAAAATGTTCCTGCCCACATCGCTGCCTTTCATCATCGAATGGAAGAAGCTTACAGCGCTGCCGATCTCGTGGTTGCGCGAGCCGGTGCCGCTAGTCTCGCGGAGTTCGCCGCCTTTTCGTTGCCGGGCATTTTGATTCCATTTCCGTATGCGACCGATGATCATCAAACCCGCAACGCAGAGATCTATGCTCGCGATCAGGCAGCGATTCTCCTCAAAGAGTCAGAGGTCTCTGGCGAACTGCTCGCGCGCAAAATTCGGGAATTGATCGAGGATCCAGAGCGGATTCGCCATATGGCTGCGAATTCCTCACGCCTGGCACCGAAGGACGCGGCTGGGCGCGTCGTTACGACCATGGAGAGATACACAACACATGAAGCCCGTTTCTGAAAATAGCGGCGCACCTGGGCAATCCCCGCCGTGGACCGGTCCCGCTCCCACTAGCGAGCGTGCTGAGCCGCTTGATCTACCCGGATTCCTGACACGTGAGCGTCACCGGATTCATCTCGTTGGTGTCGCTGGCAGTGGCATGAGCGGTATTGCTGCGCTCTTGATCGAGCTCGGCCACACAGTCAGCGGGTCAGACAAGGTTAGCACAATGGAAACAGACCGATTGCAGCGTCTTGGGTTGCGTTTTCATGAGCTGCATCGACCAGAGGAAGCCGGCACCGCCGATCTCATTGTCTTTTCTTCTGCGATCAGGAGCGACAATCCGATTCTTGTGAGCGCGCGCGATTGCGGAAAACCGTTTGTGCGCCGTGCGGAAGCTTTGGCAGCAATCATGCGGCATAAACGCGGCATTCTCATCGCCGGAATGCACGGCAAAACGACAACTTCAGCGATGGCTGCCCATGTCTTGTGCGAAGGCGGGCTGCATCCGTCCCATTATGTCGGCGCCGAAATACCTATCCTTGGAACGAACGCACACTGGGATTTGCGCGGGGAATATTTTGTCTCCGAAGGGGACGAGAGCGACGGCACGATCGCCCTGTTTCGACCCGAGCACACACTAATTCTGAATATCGAAGAGGAACACCTGGATTTTTATGTTGACCTTAGCGCGATTGAAAAAGCTTTCGCGCAACTGATCACGCAAACGACTGGCAACGTTTTTTATAATGTCGATGACAAAAATGCCTCCCGGATATGTGGATCTTTGTCGCGCGCAATTTCCTACGGTTTCACCGACAACGCCGATTATCGCGCCGTAGACATTACGCTGAAAAATTTTGGCTCAACGTTCCGGGTCAATCATCGAGCAGAAGAACTTGGCGAAGCGATTTTGAATGTGCCCGGGCAGCATAACGTTCAGAATGCGCTGGGAGTGATCGCGCTCGCGTCAGAGCTCGGCGTCGCGTTTGAAAAAATCGCAAAATCGTTGGCGAAGTTCGAACATGCGCGCCGCCGATTCGAAATCAAATACCACAGTCCACGGTTTCTTCTGGTAGATGATTACGGGCATCATCCGACGGAAATCCGAGCCACGCTAAAGACAGCGAGATCCGTTGGGCGGAAGCGCGTCCTCACCATGTTTCAACCGCACCGTTACTCGCGTACGAAAGCATTGCGGAAGGAATTTGGTCGCGCGTTCGACGATGCCGACCGCGTGGTAATCACAGATGTTTACGGATCGAATGAAGCGCCCCTTCCGGGCGTGACGGGACAAATCATAGCCGATGAAATCGCAGCCCATGGACATCACAATGTCAGTTACGAGCCGCGACTGGCACTGGTGCATCGGGTTGTAGGGAACATGCTCGAGTCCGGCGATCTCATTTTGAGCCTTGGCGCCGGAAACATCCATGAGGAATTATCCGCCCTCGCTGCGGACCTGGTTATTGCCGAGAAGTTGAAAGAGATCGTGGGTGAAGACGGTGAAGTCCGTCTGTATGAGCCGCTGTCCAAACATACCACCCTGCGTGTGGGTGGACCGGCACAATTTTGGGTCGAACCGCGAAGTGAGAAAACCTTTGCCGAGTTGATCCGGT
>JBEDUS010000024.1:0-3446 GCA_040414975.1 Candidatus Udaeobacter sp. | reverse complement strand
GGGAAAATTCAGTATCCGTCAGGGACTATGGATTGAGGACTTACAAACCCCGCCAGGGCAGGAATGCAGCAACGGTAGTCTGATCCTCCTTGCCGTAGTTCTCTGGCGGACTTCTTTAAAGGGGCCGCGAGCCCCTTGTTCCGCGGCAACCTGGTGAAACGTATCCGCTATTATGAAACTCCTTAAAACGAAAACCGTGCGTTTTTCACAAATCGTGGAGAAATGCGGCCAACCCAATAATTACATTCTTTGGCAAAAACCCGCAGCGGACCGGCGTTTTCAAGCGCTTCTAAAAAGCAATCGAGTGATGACGGTCCAGAAAAGCGAGAGTGGTAGAGACTTTGGAATCATTGGCTTCAAACAGAAGAAAGGAGCGAGATACCTTGTTTTCGCCAAATCGCTCAAGCCCTTCGCGGACAAGCGAGTCATCGGGATCGATTGGACCCAGGTTCGCGAATAGAGAGGGGAAACTCTGATCGCGAGAGGGAGACAGCCATCCGGTCGCAAACCAGCGAAGCGCAAGTGAGAACGCTTCGCTATTTATCCAGGTGGCCAGGCGAGCGCGCGTTTGCCAAGGAGATGGACATGCAAATGCGGAACACTTTCGCCCGCATCTGGTCCGGAATTGATGACGACACGATAACCGTTCGATAACTCCAGTTTCTTCGCCAGGTCGCGCGCAACGAGAAGCAATTTGCCGAGCAGTGCGCGATCCTCATCCTTCGCATCTGCCAGGCGAGGAACCACTCTCTTGGGCACGATCAGCACGTGCACGGGTGCTTGTGGATTAACGTCGTGAAAAGCGACTGCGTCGTCATCGTCCCATATGATTTTTGCCGGAATTTGTCGCGCGATGATTTTTTCGAAGATGGTCATGGCGTGAAGTTATGAGTCACGTAGAGAATTCGGGTAAATCTGCGCATTCTGGCCGTAGTTCAAATGCGAAACTTAACAGGTGAGAACCTTTTCCGCGAGTGCAACAAACTCTCATCTAGCGCAACGAACAATCGAGTCTCGCAACTGTGGTATCTGTTGTAGAGGTTAGCTTTTCGCGCACAAAGCAGACAATTTCCTCGCGCAAAGTGTCGCAGGCGCGAGTCCATGTCTTCACTCCGCGAAGATGCTTCACGCAAGGCTGCAGCGAGCAAAGCTGGAGATTATCAGCGCCGATTTCAATGAGGTTGCTAATTCGCTTTTCCAAAAGATCAAAAAATGCGAGCTCGTAACCCGCTCCAGCATGATACGCGATGTCGAGCAATGAGATGCAAATTGGCGGCGGCGCCGGTGCAAAAAAGGGCACAATCTCCTTGTAGCCGATTGCTTTCAAAACATAACGCACGGTCTGCGACAACTGACTAAATGCGACCACGCTTTCGTCGTTTCGCAGGTGCAGGTAAAACGCAATGCTTTCGGTGACGTGATCGGTCAACCACCAACTAGGGTAGCCAGCTTCATCGGCCGCGCGCGTTATTGCAGCGTGGAGCCAATCGCGATTGAATTCGAACAGTTGGCCCGAATCCGTCCGGAGATATGGAAATTCTTCTTTAAAGGCGACCATGATTCTTACTGGTTGGAATTTTGTGTGATCCAGGCGCAGGATTCTGCCCTGCCTCAGGAGGAAATAGTTCACGCTGAAGCGAATTCGGTTTTACGCGGCGCCCAAGAGTATGAATGGCATCCACAAACTGATCGACATCCTGGAACCGCTGGTAGACCGAGGCGTAACGCAAATAGGCCACTTCATCGATTCCGCGTAGTTTTTCGAGCACCTTAGCCCCGATTACGGACGAAGGAACCTCACGGCCACTCGTTTCAACTTCGTGCACAATCTCATCAACGGTGTCCTCCAAGGTGAGAAGACTGGTGGAGCGTTTTTCGAAAGCTTTTGCGATGCTGGCGGCCAGTTTGCGCCTATCGAATGGTTCGTGGGTTCTGTTACGTTTCACAACGCGCAGATCGGAGCGCTCGATTTCCTCGTAGGTGGTGAAGCGATATTTGCACTTCAGGCATTCACGACGACGGCGGATGCTTGAGCTATCCCGCGACTGACGAGAATCGATGACTTTGTCATCACGAGACCCGCACTTGGGGCAACGCATAGTATGAAAACCCCAATTACCATACCATTTGTTGTGGTGTCAACGCTTCTTTGGCTATTCATACGAGTTGGACGGCCAATTTCGGAAAAAGCGACGCGATATGGCGTGCGCAGTGATAAAACGTTTTCTGAATGCGAAGCTCCTTTCGAATCAGGTTCAGTGACTATGCAATCATCTCTCATTGACGCGATACACTGCTAACGATACACGCATTCGAAATGCAAGGACCGGCAACACGCCGCGCTCACTATGGTCCCTGGCTGGTAGGCTTGGGCGCAGCTCTCTGGGGGACTGAAAGCGCATGGCGCATCCCACTTAATGAGCTGTTCGACGCCAAGGTCATCGTGTTTTGGGAACATGTGTTCATTCTGATCATGTTCCTGCCGATTCTGATTTCGCGTTTATCCGAGATTCCGAACGTCCACGTGCGCACGTGGGGTTACGTTCTTTTTTCAGGCTTTGCCGGTTCTGCAGTGGGCACGATCTTCTTCACGCTAGCGCTTAAGTACGGGAACGCGACTGTGGTGAATGTCGTCCTCAATATCCAGCCTGTTATATCAACTATTGGAGCATTCCTGCTTTTTGGGGACCGGCTTTCCCATCGTTTCTTCTATTACGCGGCCGTCGCAGTGGTCGCCGGCATGTTCGTTTCTGTGACGCATCCAACGATGATTGGGGCCTCTTTTGAACGCGCGGGTCTGAATATTGGCTCCGGGTACGCACTTATTTGTGCTCTTTTCTGGGGCCTATCGACAGTCGCCGGCCGCGGAGTGATGATCGGCATGTCGCTTCGACTTGCCTCGAGCATGCGGATCGTCGTCGGCCTCGTGTGCATGACACTGATTCTTCTGGTATACGGCAAACTTCATGGTGCAGCGCTTTGGCCAGTGCCGGCGCAACAGCATGCGATTAAGGCGATCGTTTTGTTGTTTTTCCTGGCGTCGATCTCAGGAGGAATTCCTCTGCTGGTTTATTTTCAAGGGCTTCATCTCACGCGTGCTTCAACGGCCGGCTATTTCGAAATGATGCAAACGCTCGCGGCAGTGTGCATCACGTGGGGAATCTTCCACGCGACACTTCACGCACACCAAGTGATCGCAGCCGTCGTCCTGATCGCCGCAGTGGCGATGGTGCATCATGTTCAACAACAAATCGAGCCGGGAATTTCGGTCGGCAGAGAAGGGTCTGACACCGCGCCGGAGCGTGTTACAAAGCGCTACGAATAAGTACTAATTATGGTGGGATTACCCAGTAGTCAGCCTTACCTCCGTTGTACTTTAGAAGGTGTCTTTTTGCAGCCGGATAATCATCGCGAATTAGCCAATACAAATCTTCTAGGACCGGTCT
>JBEDUS010000023.1:0-23048 GCA_040414975.1 Candidatus Udaeobacter sp. | reverse complement strand
TCGGGGAATGTGTACTTGTCCACCTGCGGCTTGATGTTGGTTTTCTTCACGCCTTTGGCTGCGTTGAGTGCATCGACCTGAATCTCATTATCGAAATGGCCGATGTTGGCGACGATTGCCTGGTCCTTCATCCGCTGCATATGTTCGATTGTGATCACATCAATGTTGCCGCTCGCGGAGATGTAAATGTCGCCGCGGCCGAGCGTCTCTTCGACAGTGGTGACCTCATAGCCTTCCATAGCCGCCTGAAGCGCGTTGATTGGATCAATCTCGGCGATAACAACACGCGCACCCTGGCCGCGCAACGATTGTGCGCAGCCTTTGCCCACATCGCCGTAACCGCAAACTACAGCGACCTTGCCCGATAGCATCACATCCAGCGCGCGATTCAATCCATCGACAAGCGAGTGCCGGCAACCGTAGAGATTATCGAATTTCGATTTTGTGACGGAATCGTTCACGTTGATTGCGGGAACCAGCAGGCGATTTTCCTGATACATCTTGTAGAGCCGATGCACGCCAGTGGTGGTCTCTTCGGAAAGGCCCCGCCACTCCTTCACGATTTCGTGCCAGCGATAGGGATTTTCACGATGAATCTCGAGCAGCAAATCTTTGATTACCTGTTCTTCCTTGTTCGCCGATTTTGTTTTTGCCCAATCGCTGCCTTCTTCGAGTTCGTAACCTTTGTGAATGAGCAACGTGGCGTCTCCGCCATCGTCCACCGCCAGTTGCGGGCCTTTGCCTTCCGGGTGTGAAATCGCCCGATAGGTGCAACGCCAGTAATCCTCCAGCGATTCGCCTTTCCACGCGAACACGGAGATGCCGCGTTTGGCGATCGCTGCTGCTGCGTGATCTTGGGTCGAGAAGATATTGCAGCTGGCCCAGCGCACGCTCGCGCCAAGGTCTGTCAGCGTTTCGATCAACACCGCCGTCTGGATCGTCATGTGCAATGACCCAGTGATGCGAACGCCTGAGAGCGGTTTCTGTGGCGCGTATTTTTCGCGGATCGCCATCAGACCCGGCATTTCCTTCTCCGCGATGGAGATTTCTTTCCTTCCAAAATCCGCAAGACCGATGTCTTTGATTTTGTAATCCTGTTTTGTCTTCGATTCGGTGATTGTCGTGCTCATAAAATGTTTCGCAGTGTTATTTAACGGCCTGCTTCAGCGCTTCCGCTTTATTCGTCTGTTCCCAAGTAAGTGAATCCAGATCATCAACACGTCCGAAATGGCCGTAGTTAGTTGTTTTGCGGTAGATCGGACGAAACAAATTCAGCTGCTTGATGATTTCGGCCGGCTTGAAATTGAAAACTTCCCAGATCGCGCGCTCCAGCTTTTCTTCGTCCACCTTGCCGGTGCAGAAAGTGTCGACACTCACGCTTACCGGCTCGGGGTGGCCGATGGCGTAGGCGAACTGAACTTCACATCGGTCGGCCAAACCGGAGGCGACGACGTTCTTCGCCACCCAGCGCCCCATGTAAGCGGCACTGCGATCGACTTTCGTCGGGTCTTTCCCGGAAAACGCGCCACCGCCGTGACGCCCCATGCCGCCGTACGTGTCGCAAATAATCTTTCGGCCCGTTATGCCTGCATCCCCCTGGGGGCCGCCGATTACAAATCGGCCTGTTGGATTGATCAAGTACGTCGTCTTCGTATCGAGCCATTCCGCTGGCATCACTTTCTTGATGAGAAGTTCCGTCAAAGTCTCGCGGACTTCCTTCTGTTTCACGTCCTCGGCATGCTGCGAAGAAACAACGACAGTCGTGGCTCGCACCGGTTTATAGCCGTCGTACTCGATCGAGACTTGTGTCTTGGCGTCGGGACGCAGCCAGGGAACTTGCCCCGATTTTCGCAGCCGCGTCAGTTCGCGTCCTAATTTGTGGGCAAAAGAAATCGGCGCCGGCATCAATTCAGGGGTTTCATTGCATGCGAAACCAAACATCAGTCCCTGGTCGCCTGCACCCTGTTCGTCCGTGCCTTTGCCGTCCGCGGCGGCGCTATCGACCCCCTGCTTAATATCGCGCGACTGCTCGCTCATTTCGCAGATGACGCGGCAGGTGTCTGCGTGAAAAATGCAGTCGCGGTTTACATAGCCGATGTCGCGGATAGCGGCGCGCACACGTTCCACAAAATCAAACTTTGCATTGCTTGTAATTTCGCCGGCCAACACGACGAGGTTGCCTTTTGCGAGAGTTTCGCAAGCCACGCGGCTTAACGGATCCTGTGTGAGACAGGCGTCGAGAATGTAATCGCTAATGGTATCACAAACCTTATCGGGATGACCTTCGGTGACGGATTCAGATGAAAAGATGTAACGGCGGGACATGGCTACACGAAGTGATCGGTTACAAAGTTACAACGTTAAATCGGATGGGTGGAGCACGTGATCATGTGGCCGTTGTAATAATGTAACTCTCTTAACAATTTAACTACCCATTCGACATATTGACCAATCATGATGCGTCGATATATCGTTTGGCAGTCCCATGGCGTCAACCATTAATTTGTTGCGGCTGCTGGCAGACCCGACCCGGGTGCGGCTGTTGCTTCTTTTGGAGCAGGAAGAACTCTCCGTGGCAGAGTTGCAGCAGATTCTGGGAATGGGCCAATCGCGCATCTCCAGTCATCTCGCCCAGTTAAAGCGGACCGGTGTCGTTGCTGATCGTCGCGTAGGGAAAAACGTCTATTACGGCGCGAACCATCACGGGAAGAATTCACAGCGAGAGCGTGTTGAAGAAATTACCCGGTTGCTCGCCCGCGAAATTCCGGAAACATCACGCGATCGGACCAGTCTGAAACTTGTTCTGCACAAACGTCAGGACAAAGCGCGCAAATATTTCGACGAACTGGCCGGCAAATTTGGCCGCAGTTACGTGCCGGGCCGCTCGTGGGAAGCTTTGGCGCACACGCTCATAACCTTACTTCCGCCGCTGACAGTCGCCGATCTCGGCGCTGGTGAGGGGACACTTTCGCAGTTATTGGCCAAAAACGCGCGCAACGTGATCGCCATCGATAATTCGTCGAAGATGGTCGAGTTCGGCGCACAACTGGCCAAGAAACACGGTATCAAGAATCTCGAATACCGGCTTGGAGATATTGAAGATCCACCGATTGCGAAAAACAGTGTTGATCTGGCGATTTTAAGTCAGGCATTGCATCATGCCATTCATCCGCAGCGGGCGGTCGCTGCGGCCCACCGGATTCTCAAACGCGCTGGGCGGCTGGTGATTCTCGATCTTTTGAGCCATCGGTTCGAACGAGCTCGCGACTTGTATGCGGACCACTGGCTCGGCTTCAGCGAAGTGCAATTGCACCAGTTCTTGGAAAAGAGCGGCTTCCGACAAATTGAAGTGAGCGTTGTTTCGCGGGAAAAGCAGAGCCCGCATTTTCAGACGGTGTTGGCAACGGGAATAAAATAATTGCTCCGGGCCGTAACCGGTGTCAGTGCCTGCTCCGAGAAACCTCGCTGCGACGGCGAGCAATCCGTTGCCTAAGTAACAATGGTGTTACACCCTGGCCGGTGAGCAGGTTACGCGGATTTTTTAGCGAACATGTTGGTCTTGCCGTTGTCTTATTGTTAGCGAACTTGTAATTGCCCGTGCTCCTATGCCTGCTGAATCCAAAGCCGCAGTTCGGCTCGAAATTGGACACGTTCTTTTCATCGACATCGTAGGGTACTCCAGGCTGCTAATTAGCGAGCAAAGCGAGCTGCTGGGCGCGTTGAATAACGCGGTTCGTGAGGCGGAAGAGTTCCGTTCCGCCGAAACGGATGGTCAGTTGGTGCGCTTACCTACGGGTGACGGGATGGCCCTCGTCTTTCGACACAGCCCGGAACAACCGGTGCGCTGCGCTTTGGAGATTAGCCAGGCGCTTACGGACTACCCGAAGCTTCAGCTTCGAATGGGTATCCACAGCGGACCGGTTAACGAGGTCGCCGATGTAAATGAGCGCGCGAACATAGCGGGAGCCGGGATTAATATTGCGCAGCGGGTGATGGATTGCGGAGACGCCGGACACATCCTCCTTTCGAAGCACGTCGCTGAAGACCTTCAGCACTATTCGGAATGGCGACCGTACCTGCATGATGTCGGTCAATGTGAGGTCAAGCATGGGGAAATGATCTCCATAGTGAACCTTTACACCAAAGAACTCGGCAATCCGAATCCTCCGCGGCTGAAGCGAGCCGGCACCGAAGTGCGGAGACGCCGCCGTCGCAACGCCTTCTTGCTTGTCGGATCGGGCCTGGCGGCGTTGCTCATAGCAGGATTCTTTCTTTTGCCTCGCGCGTCCGCGCGGAAGGTGGACAAGTCGATTGCCGTGCTGCCGTTTACGAACTTAAGCGATGATAAAGAGAACGCTTACTTCGCGGACGGCGTTCAGGATGATGTGCTTACAAATTTATCCAAGATCGGCGACCTTAAGGTGATTTCTCGAACGTCAGTCATGCAGTATCGCGGCCAGGCGCCAAACGTTCGCGAAATCGGTAAAGCTCTCGCCGTTTCCAATATTCTTGAGGGCAGCGTGCGCCGCTCAGGAAACAAGGTGCGAGTGAACGTGCAATTGATCGACGCAAACACCGACGAGCACATTTGGGCCAACGATTACGATCGCGATGTAACTGACGTTTTTGCAATTCAAAGCGATCTCGCCCAAAAAATCGCCGAAGCGCTGCAAGCCAAGCTGTCGCCCGGGGAGAAATCGCAGATGACGCGCAAACCCACTGAAAACGGCGAAGCCTATCTCGCTTTCGTACAGGCATATGATCTCTCATGCGCGTATGAGGATGTCGATAAGCTGAAACAGGGCGAGGAGCTTTTCGAGCGTGCGATCGAGCTGGATCCAAACTTCGCCCTTGCGTTTGCGCGCTACTCGCTGTTGGAAAGCTGGTTCGTGCACACAGTGGATCCCACTCAGGCGCGCCGCGAAAAAGCGCGCTCTCTGGCCGAGGATGCCCTGCAACTGCAGCCGGATCTGCCGGAAGCCCATCTGGCGCTGGGCGTTTCCTATTATTACGGCGACAACGACTATGAAGCGGCGCTCAAAGAATTCGAGATAGCGCAGCGCGGATTGCCCAACGAATCAGAAATCTATTTGTACATTGGTTCAATCCAGCGCCGACAGGGCAAATGGGCCGAGTCCACGGCAAATCTGCAGAAGGCAGTCAGCTTGAATCCCAAGGATACGTGGCCGCTGCAAAATCTGACGTTCAATTATGCAATGCAGCGAAACTGGGACAAAGCCAACCAGACGATTGACCGCGCACTAGCATTGAATCCGACATCTGTGGAACTTTTGGAAGTTAAGTCCCAGCTGGCGTTCGCTGAAAAAGGTGATTTGAGCGTGGCAGAGCAAGCATTTGAGACAGTGAAATCAGCCCCTCTAACCAGTGCGCAGAAGCTCACGACTGCCAGCGGCCGGGCAGACATCTTTCTCCTAGAGCGAAAGTACGGCGAAGGATTGCGCCAAGCGGAAAGCCTGCCCGACGACCAGCTCGCTGCCTCTCATGTGGGGTTGTGGAGCAAGTACTACTCTATCGGTTTTGCCAGGAAAGCCCTCAACGACCAGACCGGAGCGCGATCGGCATTTCTGAGGGCGAAGAGCGCTGTCGAGGACGAACTGAAACGGACTCCCGACGCGGCAAAGCTACACGTTGCGCTGGCAAAAGTGCTCGCGTTCCTCGGCGAAAAGGACGCGGCGCTGGTCGAAGCGCAGCGCGCGAGCGAGTTGCAGCCCGAGAGCAAGGACGCCTTTGAGGGGCCGGCAATTACTGAAGGCGTGGCCCAGGTTCACGCTATTCTGGGAGACAAGGATCGCGCGATCGAAATCCTGGAGGGATTATTAAGCCGGCCAAGTGGGGTTACCGCGCAGAGCCTGAAAATAAATCCGATTTGGGATTCATTGCGCAGCGATCCGCGTTTTCAGGCGCTGGCGCAGAAATACGCCGATAAGAGTTAGCTCGAACCCGACGATTGGCGATTCTGCAAAGAACGCCCGGATGCAGCCTCATACGAGTGATGCTCCTTAAAAGTACTTTTTTCTTTCTCGTCCTCGCGGCTAGTGCACATGCTGACTGGGCGATCGTTTCGAGCGCATCCGAGCCGGGGCAAGGCGGCGTGATGCACAGGCACGTTATCCTTGAAAACGGCGGACGCAGCGAACGCATTACTGTGCATCTTGCAATTTTTTCTACAAGATCCTGCACATTGCGTATCCTTCAAAATGAGGGTGGCACCTATAACCTTGCTGAGGTGATGAGTCGTGAGAATTGCCTGGCCGGAGTGAATAGCGGTTATTTTGATGAAAAGTTCGAACCGCTCGGTTTGCGAATCGTAGATGGGCAAGCGATCACTCCGCTGCAGCGCGCACGGTTGATTACTGGCGTGCTTTTCGCTTCGTCGCGTGGAGTCCAAATCGTGCGCTCTCGTGAATTTTCGCGACGGTCCGGCGTGACGGCAGCAGTTCAGTGCGGGCCATTTCTTGTTGATCTAACAAAGCCCATCAACGGATTGAACGACTCGAATGTGGCTCGACGGACTTTTGCGGCGACGGCAACCGGCGGTCGCGCATCGCTGGGTGTTTGTTCAGCAATTTCGCTCGCAGAATTGTCGAAGGTCCTTGCAACAACGCCGTTGGCCGAGGATTTCAAAGTTGAACGCGCGTTAAATCTCGATGGCGGATCGTCGAGCGGATTTTGGTTCGCCCGGCAAAACGGCAGCGCGTTTTCAATTCCGGAGCAGAAGCCGGTGCGCGATTTTGTGGCGGTTGTTCCAAAATGAATTGTAGGGCGTCTGTGTCACATGCCTCTACCGATTAGAAACTGGCGTTTTGCAGAAACGCCCTACAATCTCCGAAAATCTGTGTAATCTCTCGATTTCACATGCGTACCTTCGGCGGCTTTAGATATGAGGGTAGGTTTTTCTATGGCGAGATTCGTGGCGATGAAATTCAGGTCTTAAGAAATCCGTTCTGGATCAATATCGAAACCACAGGTGAGACTGTCAGCCTAACGAATGTCGTCATCGATCTCCCCGTTGCGCCATCGAAATTGATCGCAGTTGGTTTGAACTATGCAGACCACATCGCGGAAATGAAGCGGACCACTTTGGGCACGCCCTTGATCTGGTTTAAGTCACCGGCCTCATTATTGCCACACGAGGGTATGATCGAAATTGCGTTTCCAGGTCATCAAACTGATTTCGAGGCGGAATTGGCTGTCGTTATTGGCAAGACCGCGAAAAATGTTCCCGCAGAGCGAGCGCTCGATTTTGTTTTCGGTTACACAATTGGTCTCGATGTCAGTGATCGTGATTTACAAAAAAGCGAGAAACAATTTGGCCGGTGCAAATCATTTGACTCTTACACACCGGTTGGGCCGTTTGTTTATGCGAATGTCGACGTAAGCGATGTTTCGCTTGAGCTGCGGCAGAATGGCCAGCTGCGCCAGAGTACGCGCACGAGTCGGATGATTTATTCGGTTGCGCAAATTATTGCGTTTGCGAGTCAATCGCTCACGCTTCTACCGGGAGATCTCATCTTGACTGGAACGCCAGCTGGTGTTGGTCCAATTCATGCCGGGGACGAACTCGAAGCAACAATCGACGGTTGGCCGCGTCTGCGGAACAGCGTTGCGACCGTCTCACAAACTTCTTTCACACATTAGGAATGACAGAATTTTTAACAACGACGCCTCCGCAGGGCTTGCCTTACATCCTGCCCATAGCGATATTACGAAGTAAAGGGTACATCCTCGGGGAGCAAAAAAGTGAAAAGTTTTGCTGGACTCGCCAGTAATCATTTTGCGATAAAGACACTCCTGTACCGCAATCGTTCCATCAAATTCTTGATTAACAAAACTATGAAAACATCATTCATCGCCTCAGTCTGCGTAATAGCACTTGTACTAACATCGGTTGCGCAATCTCCGCCGTCCGTGCAATCTCAGCCCGCAGCTGGCGGTTCAAGTCCGGCCGCGCAAGCTCCGACAAATCCTGCCGCGGCGAATCCCGGTGCGCCCGCGCAGCAGCCGGCGAATGTGCAGCAGGGGCAGCAGCCCG
This sequence comes from Candidatus Udaeobacter sp., assembly GCA_040414975.1. Taxonomy (GTDB): domain Bacteria; phylum Verrucomicrobiota; class Verrucomicrobiia; order Chthoniobacterales; family UBA10450; genus Udaeobacter. The sequence goes on along the minus strand of JBEDUS010000023.1, from coordinate 14,995 downwards.
CGGCGCCGGGCGCAACCGCTCCTGTTACGCTGAGCCCGGCACCAGGGGCTGCAACCAGCCCGGCACCAGGGGCTGCAACGAGCCCGGCGGCGGCCGCGGCTACAAGTCCGGGTCAGGCTGCCTCGCCCGGTGCGGAAGCGCAGCCGACAGGCTTTCTCGCTGGCAACTGGTTGATCGACAAGTTTCACAAAGGCGGCCCGGTGATGTGGCCGATTCTGATTGTGTCGATCATAGCGCTTACCGTGGTGATCGAACGATGCTTTTGGTGGACAGGCAGATGGTTCCGACGCGATCCGAAGCGCATTGAGAAGGTGTTTACTGCTATCGAGCAGGGAGACACAGCGGAGGCTTCCAGGCTTTCCCGGGGGTCACGCGACCCGGTCCTGCGTATGATGTGGAACGGCCTCAATCACCAACACACTTCGTTGCAAGGCGCATTGCAGGTCGCGGCCGGTATCGAGATCAAGCGGGCCGGTCGATTTCTGGTGGTGATGGACACGCTTGTAACTTTGGCGCCTTTGCTTGGTCTGTTGGGCACGATTACCGGTCTGATCAGGTCGTTCAGTTTTCTGGGCAACGAGGAACTCGCCGTGCAAGCCGTCACCGGCGGTATCGCCGAAGCGCTGATCGCCACGGCGTGCGGTCTCGGCATCGCGATCTTCTCGTTGATTCCGTTTAACTTTTTCACTTCTCGTGTGTCTAATTTGGAGTTCGAACTGCAAACCGCAGCCACGAACCTGGAAGTGATGCTCGAAGCACAACACAAGGAACGCGAGGGAGTGATGATCGAGAGCGGTACGCCTTCCTCCGCTACACGTTCTTCTATCTAGGAATTTTCCATGCGCGTTAGCTCACCTGTCCCTCACAAGAAAGCGCGGATCGAGATCATTCCGTTGATCGATATCATGTTTTTTCTTCTCGCCAGTTTCATGATGGTGAGCCTCAGTCAGGTGCATATGAAAGGCATTAAGGTGAACCTGCCGACGGGTAGCTCGGGCGAGACGCAAACAAAGCGTGAGTACATCAGTGTATCAGTCGATAAAGACGGGCATTATTATTTCGATAAAAATGAAATGAACGACACTGATCTGCAGGCGAAATTGGTGCAGGTGCATCAATCGGATCCCGACGCAAAGGTGTTCGTCCGAGGCGATCGCGACACACCACATTTGAACATTACGCATTTGCTCGACATGCTACGTTCGGCTGGGTATTACAAAATCTCATTCGAGGTCAAGAGCGAAGCGCTGAAGGGCGTGCCTGGACCCGGCACGTAATCTGATGGCACGGGAAGTACCAAAACCATTACTTTATCGGCCACCGGCACGGTGGTACATCTGGACTGCCTTTGGCGTTTCATTACTGATTAACGTCATTGCAGTTGCGCTTGCGCAAAAACGCGAGGTCCCGGTTGAAGTTCCGCCCAATATACCGACGGCCGTTGTAGAGGCGACACTCCAGGCGACTGAAGAACCCACTCCTCCACCAGAGGACATCCCCCTTCCTGAGCCGCCACCACCACCAGAGATCAAGCCGGAGTTTGTTGAAGAGACGACACCTCCACCCAAACGGCCTGCGCAAAAATTCGCCCCGGTAAAGGCGCCGCAAGCGGCTGGTCATCCCGGTACGATGTCGATCTCCTCGGCGAAAGCTCTGGCTACTTACGCACCGCGTCCTCAGTATCCATATGAAGCGCGTTCACGCCATGTCACGGGCAGCGGAGTAGCCATTGTTGAGGTGGGTCCGAGTGGCAGCGTGAGCAGCGCCTCAATGGCGCAGAGCATTGGAAATCCGATTCTGGATAACGCCGCCCTTAGCGCCTTTCGTCAGTGGCGATTCAAACCAGGGTCGGTTTCAAAGGTTAAAATCCCCATCACGTTCACGATGACGGGCGCCCAGTACTAAAATCCCTTAAAGTTAAAGATATGAGAGTGTCTTCGCCAGTTCCGCATAAACGAGCACGCATCGAAATCATTCCCTTGATCGACATCATGTTTTTTCTGCTGGCCAGTTTTATGATGGTGAGCTTGAGCCAGACTCACATGAAAGGCATTCGCGTCAATCTGCCAGCTGCGGTTGCGCCTCCGCCAAGCACTGTAAAAGACTATGTCTCGATAAAAGTGCAGGAGGGAAACGCGGTTTTTTTCGACAACCAATATGTTTCGGATGATCAAGTTCTCCCGCGCCTTTATCAACTTCACCAGGCGAATCCTGGTATTAAAGTCTCCATCAGCGCGGCTCCGATGGCGATGTATGGCGATGTAATTGCTGTACTCGACAAAGTTCGATCAGCCGGAATCGATAAAGTTGGGTATCAGGTTCGAGCCGCAGCGGCTCCTGGCGGCAGACCCGGAGGTGCGCCGCCACCTCCACCGGCACCCAAGCCCTAGACTTCGCGACAGAGCGTCGCCAGCTCAGTTTGGAATTTGCGAATCGCCTTTGCCCGGTGACTGACGTTGTTTTTCACTTCTTTGGGCAATTCAGCGAACGTTTCTTCGAATCCGTTTGGAATAAAAACCGGATCGTAGCCGAATCCGTGTGAGCCGCGCGGCTGCTCTGCGATTTTTCCTTCTACCACTCCTTCGAAAGTCGCAAGAGCCTGGCCATCGCGCGCAACTGCCAGGACACAACGAAATCGTGCGCGCCGTTGATCTCCTTTTGCATCAACTTTCGCAAGATGACCCAGTAACTTGGCGATCTTTGTCTCGGGAGTCGCGTTGGGACCTCCGTAGCGCGCCGAACGAATTCCAGGGGCGCCGCCGAGCGCATCGACTTCCAATCCCGAATCGTCTGCGACAATCAGCCCTGGCAATTGCTTCGAAATTGTGACGGCCTTCAGAATCGCGTTTTCCCGATATGAACTGCCGCTTTCATTTACTTCAGCTACTTCACCACGATCCTGGAGGCCGCCCACGACGAATTTCGGCCCCAGAATTTGCTCGATCTCGTGGAGCTTATGTGCATTGCGCGTAGCGAGAATCAATTGCATACCCGTTCGATACGATTCATAGGACTGGCGTGATTCGTTAAATCGTTACACCGTTGCATCGGATTTGCGTTTCAACGATTTAACATGTCAATGATTCAACGTCGCGAAAGCATGAGCAGCGAGCGCCGCAAGCCATACCCATTCGACAAGTTCGAACCAAAATGGCAGGCCATCTGGGAAGAGCGACAGCTTTTTCATGCGCCCAATCCCGGGGAGAAAGGTTTCGATTCCGCGAAGTCAAAATTTTACGTGCTCGACATGTTTCCCTACCCGAGCGGCGCAGGTCTGCATGTCGGCCACCCCGAAGGTTATACTGCCACGGATATCATCGCGCGTTACAAGCGCATGCGCGGATTCAATGTCTTGCATCCGATGGGCTGGGATGCGTTCGGTCTTCCGGCAGAGCAATACGCGATCAAAAGTGGCCAGCACCCCGCAATCACTACGCGCGAAAACGTGGCGAAGTTCAAGAAGCAGCTTAAACGAATCGGTTTTTCCTATGATTGGCAACGTGAGATCAACACAACCGATCCGCGTTATTACAGATGGACCCAGTGGATTTTTCTGCAGATCTACAATTCCTGGTTCAATCCTGCCACTAACAAAGCCGAGCCCATTTCAACTTATCGCGGCAAGAACCCGGAGGAAGTTCGTCTCGCGTACGTTGCTGATGTACCGGTGAACTGGTGCCCGGAGCTCGGAACTGTTTTGGCTAATGAGGAAGTTGTCGACGGGAAAAGCGAGATCGGCGGATTTCCGGTGGTGCGTCGGCCGATGCGGCAATGGATGTTGCGCATTACCGCATATGCAGAGCGATTGCTCAATGAGCTGGACAGGCTCGACTGGCCCGAAGGAATCAAGTTACTCCAGAGAAACTGGATCGGGAAAAGCGAAGGCGCAGAGATCGACTTTAAGATCGACAACAGCGACCAGAAAGTCCGGGTCTTTACTACACGTCCCGACACACTCTATGGCGGAACGTTCCTGGTGCTTGCTCCGGAACATTCGCTTGTCGACCTCATTGTCACTGAGGAGCAATGGCCCGCTGTGCGCGAGTATCGTGAACGGACTGCGCGCAGAAGCGATCTCGAACGCGCCGATCTGTCGAAAGACAAAACCGGCGTGTTCACCGGAGCCTACGCGATTAACCCGGCAACGAATGAGAAGATTCCAATCTGGATCGCCGATTATGTGCTGATCGGGTATGGGACCGGCGCGATTGGTGGCGTGCCTGCGCATGACGAACGCGATTTGGAATTCGCGAAAAAGTTCGATGTCCCAGTTGTGATTGTCGTCCAGCCAACGGGAAACGAACCGGCATTTGGATTTACCGGCGACGGAATTGCCATCAATTCGCCGATCATCAACGGCTTAGCAAGTGCGCAAGCAAGAAAAAAAATCACGGCATGGTTGGAGGAACGCGGCCACGGCAAAGGCGCGATCAACTACAAATTGCGCGACTGGCTTTTTTCCCGGCAGCGTTACTGGGGTGAGCCGTTCCCGATTATCTGGGAGTCCGAGCCGGACGGGCAGCATAGACACCATAGGGCGCTGGACGAATCTCAGCTTCCTGTCGTGCCGCCGCCACTCGAAGATTTCAAGCCCACTGGAACGGGTGAACCACCGCTTTCAAAAGCGAAAGATTGGATTCGTTATTCAGAAAAAGCGACTCGCGAAACCAACGTCATGCCACAATGGGCCGGCTCGTGTTGGTACTATTTGCGATTCTGTGATCCGCGCAATGATCAGCGTTTTGTAGGGGAAGAAGCTGAGCGTTACTGGATGGCTGGCGAGAAACCGGGTGGCGTCGATTTGTACGTTGGCGGGACCGAGCACGCGGTCCTGCATCTGCTTTACGCGCGTCTCTGGCACAAGGTCTTGTTCGATCTCGGCTATCTATCCAAGCCCGAGCCGTTCCAGCGACTGGTTAATCAAGGAATTATCCTCGGTGAAGACAATCAGAAAATGTCCAAATCGCGCGGCAACATCGTGAACCCGGACGACGTGATCGACCAGTACGGCGCCGATGCCTTTCGTTGCTACGAGATGTTTATGGGACCCCTGGAGCAAATGAAACCCTGGAGCATGCGCGGTGTGGAGGGCGTATCGCGTTTCCTTGCGCGGGTCTGGCGCTTGGTCATGACTCAAAACCAGGAAGGCGAGTGGGAATTGTCCGCGAAAATAAAGGAGATCGACCCAGAGAAGGCGCAGCAGAAGCTGACTCATGCAACCATCAAGAAAGTCACAGAAGACATCGAGTCGTTCTCGTTTAATACGGCAATTTCCCAGATGATGATTTTCGTAAACGCATTCACTGGCGCCGAAGCGGTCCCCGTGGCGTCGATGCGTCCCTTTCTGGTTCTCCTCAGTCCGTTCGCGCCGCACATTGCCTCCGAATTATGGGAACAGTTGAATGCGAAGTTTACGAACGCTCGCGGTGATATTTCCGGACAATACTGGCCTGCCTATGATGAGCGGTTGCTTGTCGAAGACGAAGTGGAAGTGGTCCTCCAGCTTAATGGAAGGGTGCGCGATCGAATGAAGGTGTCGATTTTCGCAACGGATGAAGAGATGAAAACCGCTGCGTTGTCGAACTCGAAAATTCAAGACCGGATTGCTGGCAAGAGTGTCCGTAACGTGATTGTGGTCCCGAAAAAGCTTGTAAACATTGTCGTCGATCAGTAGTTGGATGAAGCGGCATGTGGAAAGAATTTAAGGAGTTCGCGGTTAAAGGAAATGCTGTCGATCTCGCGGTGGGGGTGATTATTGGCGCCGCCTTTGGAGGAATCGTTAATTCACTGGTCAAAGACATTCTCATGCCCCCAGTGGGGTTACTTACTGGTGGCCTCGATTTCTCCAACAAATTCCTAATCCTCAAGGGCGCACCCGGCGGCGGGTCCTTTCATACCTCAGCCGAGGCGGCCAAGGCAGGCGCAGTGACTTGGAACTACGGAAATTTTATCACTCTTGTGATCAATTTCATCATCGTCGCCTTTTGCATTTTCCTCGTGGTCAAGGCGATGAACAAGTTGAAAAGACCGTCCCCCGCTGCAGCGCCAGTTTCAAAGGAGTGCCCGGCTTGCGCGATGACGATCCCGATCAAGGCGACACGTTGTCCGCATTGCACGAGTGAACTGTCGCAGACTCCCGCGCGTTAGGATTCCAGTAAGGGTGACAAGGCATCAGCCTGAAAGAGCATGTTCTTGAGGGGTTGCTTGGGAGTCTGATTTTCCGCCCTAGGGATTTTTTGTAAATTATTGCTTGCCATTGGCAGCTTCGGCTGGTATGGAGATCGCCAATGCCAAGCCGCCTTAACCTCGCGGTGGCAGCAGCCGGCGCCTGTTTAATCGTTGGCTGTGCCACGCAATCAAACCCAAATCTCAGCAGCGGGCGCCGCATACCTAACGTGCGCACAACTGCTTATACGCATAATGAGGGAAGCGGATGCAACAACGCCGTCGGCTGTCATCTTGCCGGTGGCAAAGTAATGAGTGCTGCTTCTGATTGGTCGCGTTATCCGCTTGGTACTCGGTTTCGCATCGCTTCGACCAACGAGGAATACATTATCGACGATTACGGGTGGGCGCTCGTTGGGACTGATACCATCGACTTGTACAAGCCCAGCCGGTTGGAAATGAAACGATGGGGCGTCCGCCGCGTAGATATCGACATCTTGCAATGGGGATCAGACGAACAAAGCCTGAAAGTGCTCGCACCGCGCTGCAAGCATCGTCGGGTGCAGCAGATGGTTACAGCTCTTGAGAAAAAGAAGGGGAAAACTGTCGCGCAAACGTCTCTTCCTCGCAGTTCGCTTTGATTTAACGCCCAGCACGCCGCACTTTCCCGGCGGATGAAGATTTTGGTTGTTGGCGGCGCTGGCTACATCGGGAGTGTTTGCGCCGAGCTGTTGCTGGATGAGGGCCACGATGTGGTCATCTTTGACAACCTGACTGAAGGGCACCGGCGCGCACTTGACTCACGGGCCAACTTTATTCAAGGCGAGCTGGCCGATCGCACGCAAATTCAGGCTGCGCTGTCCAATGAGCCCCCGGACGCGGTGATGCACTTCGCAGCAAACGCGCTGGTTGGAGAATCAATGCTCGATCCGTCGAAGTATTTTCGTAATAACATTTGCAATGGGTTGAACTTGCTCGATGCCATGGTCGCAACGCAGGTTCAGCGAATCGTTTTTTCCTCGACTTGCGCGATTTTTGGACCGCCCGAGCGGTTGCCAATCGATGAAACGACGCCGGTGCATCCGATCAATCCATACGGCGAATCGAAACTCGCCTTCGAAAAAATCCTACAATGGTACGATCGGATCCATGGACTAAGGTTCGTTTCGTTGCGTTACTTCAACGCAGCGGGTGCTACCGACAACTTCGGTGAAGATCATCGGCAGGAGACACACTTGATCCCCAACGTGCTCAAGGCCGCGTTGGGCCAAAAACCGAATGTCGAAATTTACGGCACTGATTATGAAACGCCCGATGGAACATGTATTCGCGACTACATTCATATCGTGGATCTTGCGAGTGCGCATATCCTGGCGCTTGCGGCATCTGGCAGCGGATATTACAACCTCGGCACGGGAGGTGGCTCCAGTGTTCGCGAAGTCATCGCGGCTTGTGCCAAAGTCACCGGACGAAAGATCGTGACGATTGAAAAGCCGCGGCGACCGGGCGATCCCCCGCGCCTCATCGCATCTTCGGAAAAGATAAAAAAAGAACTTGGTTGGCAGCCGCAGTTCCAACCGCTCGAGGCGATTATCGAGAGCGCGTGGAAATGGCACCAGAAGTTTCCGTGCGGGTACGAAGATTAGTGAGTGACGACCTGGCCAAAAACTCCAGGGCAATCTTATATCACATATGTGATTTAAGAATGTCGATCGCGGCCGCTTTTGTTCAAGCAGCGAGACAAAGCGGCGGTTAAGGCCGATTCGACTCGCGCAATAGCCACATCGTCAACTCTGCCGCTTTGCGAACGAAGCACCTGGACGTCCTCGTTCATTGGCGCCCAAACTTTGGGATCAGTCGGGCCGAAGAGCAGGATACATTTTGCGCCTGCCGCAGCGGCAAGGTGCGAAACTCCGCTATCGTGTCCGACAAAGATTGTATGCTCGAGGACTGCGGCAAGGTGCGGTAATCGCAAGTCCTTTGCGAAACGAACACCGCGATTTTTCCAGGTATGCTCCAATTGCGCGATCTGCGCTTTGTCCGCCTCGCCCGAGACAACGACGAGGGAGGAGGGCTTCCACTTGGGGACCGGTTCGTAATCTCTGCCTGAGAAACGGTCGCTTGAGAACAACTCGATCCAATTTTGCAGCGGCCAGTTCTTTGCCTTGCTGCCGCTTCCGGGATGAATGGCGATAATCGGCCGCGACAAAGTCCGGAGAAACTCCCGGGCGAACTGGCGATCTTCTTCGCAGAGGAAGATTTCTTCCCTGAAGTCGTCTATCCTGATTCCTAGATCTTCAATCGGTCGGGCTAGCTGTCGGGCGGCGTGGCTCGTTTCGACAATCTTGGCGGGCCCGCAAAGCAGATTTTTAACATCGCACCGCCGGAGGTTACTCTCAAAGATCCGATCCGGATCATACAGATAGCTGATGATCAAATCAAAACTTGCGAAGTAACCTGCTAATTCTGGGGGCAGTTCCGAACCTGTGGCGAAAAAGCTGGAGAGCGGTCCGTATTCGATCGAGCGAACTGCCTGCGCGTAGAACCGGTTTTCCGCGAGCGCCGCGATATGCTTGTAACCAAGAATCTCGATGTGCGCGTGTGGATAAGCTTCCCGTAGTGCCTTCAGCGCTGGCAGCGTAAGAATGAAATCGCCAATTGCGCCGCCGCGGACTACCAGAATGCGGTGGAACATAGACTTTCAGTCTGTGCGCGCCCAGCAGGCTTTCAACCGTTGGTCCCAAAGAGCGGAGAACGTCTCGGGCCGGGTGCACAGGGCCAAGCCCTATGTTTCTAATATTGCGTGAGCGCGAACGTGAGAATCACGCAGCCGTAAATCAGCGCGATAACGTGTAAGCAGCGCCAGCGAAAGACGCTTCGTGTGCCCCAATTAATTTGATCGCGCAGCACATAAGGGATGGCGACCCAGAAGAGGCCGGCCAGTATCAGCAAATAAGCAAAGACCGTTACGAGCAGTCGGCTTGGCTCGTAACGCAGGAAGGCCGCATCGAGCAGTTCCTCCGCAGCAAGCAGACAGAGAATTCCAAGAGCGCGCACGGCGAGGAACTCTCCAACGAAGCGCAGAGCAAGTCCGTAGCCGATCGGCAACGCGATGAGCAGGGGACGCCGAAATCCGGAGAACTCACCCATTTGCATGTTTGCCAGCAGCCAGAACGTCCAAACGAGACAAATGGTTAGCAAAAATACTCCCGCCACATGTGACCGCGGAAACTTTTGTGCAACGCTGGTGAGGTTCGGCTTTAGTAAACCGGGCAGACTGATCAAAATGAGAAATACGCCTGCTATGATTCCAGCGGTTTGTAAAGAGAGATGGTAAATCACTGGCGGCGAAAGTGCGCCACGGCGGGTTCGCCCGGCGGCGGCGAATTTTCAACTCGCCGTTCGGCGGATGCAACTTAAAAAATGGCGCGATCTTTCAGGAGCGGCGTCCCATATAAGCTGAATCCGTTGGCGCGTTGAACCTGTACATGAACCATCTCTCCGATCAGTTTGTCGTTGCCTTCGAACACAATAATCTTGTTTGTGCGTGTGCGGCCCATCAACCGTGCTGGATTCGTCCTGCTCGGGCCCTCGCAAAGCACTTGAACGCTGCTGCCCACCAGACGTTCGCCCGAACGGCGGGTTGATTCGTTGACAACCCGGAGCAAATCCTGATTGCGCCCTTCCTTAATGTGTTCATCGATTTGCTCGCGCATTTCCGCAGCCGGCGTATCGCGCCGGGGTGAATAGCGAAAAACAAAGGCGTTATCGAACTGGATTTGTTCGACCAGATCGCGGGTCTGTTTGTAATCGTTTTCTGTTTCACCTGGAAATCCCACGATGATATCTGTGGTAATGGCAATGCCGCCCCGTGCGTGCCGGATGCGGCGAACAAGATCGACATATTTTTCCGCAGTGTAACCTCGGTGCATGGCTTTGAGGATTTTATTAGACCCGGATTGCAACGGGAGATGAACGTGTTCGGCCAGCTTTGGCAGACGCGAGATCGCGTCGATCAAATCATCACGGAAACCGATGGGATGCGGAGAGGTAAATCGGAGTCGTTCGAGGCCATCAATTTCGCTCACGGCTTCGAGCAACTGAACAAAGGGACCTTTGCCATCGCGTTTCGGAAATTCGTGACGGCCGTAGAGATTCACGATTTGCCCAAGCAAAGTGACTTCTTTCACGTCGCGCCCCACTAACTCCCGCACCTCCCGAATGATTTCATCAATGGAACGGCTGCGTTCCGCGCCGCGTGTCTGCGGGACGATGCAAAAGGTGCAATGCATGTTGCATCCCTGCATGATCGACACGAACGCTGTGGCCTGCTTAGGCACCAGTTGTTGGTCCCGAATCGTTGACTGTGAGCCCGGTTCTCCTGCAGTATCGACGATGGGAAAACGTAAATCGTCGATCGCGCGATGTGGCGCACCAGAGGTCAGCCCGGTTCGAAGCCGTCGTCGGCTGCCACTCTTTTTGGCTACCGATTCGTCCACGTAATCCGCGACGCGATGGAATTTTTGCGTCCCAACGACCAGATCAACGTGAGGCAAATTTTCTAACAAAGACGCACCGCGCGCCTGAGCCATGCATCCAAGGAAACCGAACACGACGTGCGGCCGCTCGTTTGCCATTCGCCCGAGCATCCCCATCTTGCCCAGTGCCTTTTGGTCAGCCATATCGCGTACGCTGCAGGTGTTCAACAGCACGACATCAGCCTCGCTTTCGTGCTCGACGCGCTCGTAACCCCGTGCAATGAGCGAGTGCGCGACCTGTTCCGAGTCGCGTTCATTCATCTGGCAGCCATAGGTCTTAATGAAGAATTTCGGCATAAGCGGGCGAAAACAATACACGCTTACGGCGACCCACGCTACGCAGAGATTATCGGCTTTTCATCACAGAGATCTTTCGGATTAAATCCTGACATGCCTGCAAAGGAAAATGACGTTCCAGCAATTGGAATCATCGGCGGCAGCGGTCTTTATCAAATAGATGAATTCCCTGATATCAGCGAACACAACGTCGATACGCCATTCGGACCACCGTCGGATACGCTCGTTGGCGGAAAGGTCAGCGGACGCCAGGTATATTTTCTGCCGCGCCACGGACGCGGCCACCGGATTCTCCCGCACGAGATCAATCACCGGGCCAATCTCTACGCTCTGCGCTCGCTGAACGTTCGCTGGATCATTTCCGTCGCAGCGGTGGGCAGTCTCCAGGAAAAATACGCGCCGCGAGACGTAGTGTTGCCGTCGCAGTTTTACGACCGTACCAGCCGACGCGACACTCATACGTTTTTTGGGGAAGGCATTGCAGCGCACATTGCGTTTGCCGAGCCGATCAGCACGAATCTTCGCAATCTTCTGGCAGAATCGGCGAGATCTCTTGGTGTGACGGTACATAACGGTGGCACCTACGTGAACATGGATGGCCCTGCTTTTTCCACCCGCGCGGAATCCGAACTCAATCGTCGCAATGGTTTCGACGTCATCGCGATGACGAATCTGCCAGAGGCGAAACTCGCGCGCGAGGCGGAGATCGCTTTCGCGACGATGGCGATGATTACCGACTATGATTGCTGGAAAGTCGAAGAGGAACCGGTCTCGGCAGAAATCGTTTTGAGGCACTTAATTGCAAATGCAGAAACGGCGAGGAAGGTCATCCTGCGTGTGATTCCGCAGATTCCAACTGAACCGAATTGGCCGGAGCATTTTGCTCTCGATACTGCGCTAATCACCGATCGCAAACTTTGGCCGGAAGCGACCATCGAAAAGCTGAAGCCGATCTTAGCGCGGTTTCTGTGGTAGCGGTAGGGCGGGCAGTCCTCTGCACGCCGTTCAACCGCAATTCATACGAACGGCGCGCACGGAGTGACGCGCCCTACCTGTTCAAGCCGAAGCCATGTTCCGTCCAATGGCAGCGCAGAATGCGCGAATGTGATCTTCTTCGTGTGCCGCCGTCACAGTAATGCGCAGTCGCGCGGCACCTTTAGCCACGGTTGGATAGCGAATTGCTGGAACGAGAAATCCTTCGCTTTGCAGCGCGGCGGCAAGATTGAGTGCCGCTTGCTCCTCGCCCACGATCCAGGGAAAAATTGCGCTGCAAGGAGCACCGCCTTCTCGCTTTAATCCGGCGAACGGCAGAAGTTCCTGTATCAATCTGATCCGTTCCCATAACAAAAGTCTCCGGTCCTCGCCTTCTGGCGATGCAAGAAAATCAACTGCGACGACCGCGGCTGCCACGATTGCTGGCGGCGGGGCGGTGGAATAGATGAGGGAACGGGCTCGATTGGTCAGCCAGTCGATGAGCGTGCGGGAGCCGCAAATGTATCCGCCGCTTGCACCGAGAGCCTTGCTCAACGTTCCCATTTGAATATCGACGTCCTTATCGAGATTCTCTGCGGCGGCCAGGCCGCGGCCATTCGGGCCAATGACTCCGACTGCGTGCGCTTCATCGAGCATCAGAAGTGCGCTGAATCGTTTCTTCAATTCAACTAATTCGCGTAACGGCGCGCGATCGCCATCCATCGAAAAGACCGACTCAGTTATGATGAGGACGCGCTTGCCCGGATGTTTGCGCCGGGCCCACTCAAGATGACTCTCCAGCTTATCGAGGTGATTGTGTGGAAAGATCCGTAGGACCGAGCCGCTCAGTCTTGCGCCGTCGATCAGCGAGGCGTGGCACAGTTTGTCGAGCAAAATGACGTCGTTTTTGCCGGCTAACGCCGGGATCGTTCCAACCGCGGCAGCGTATCCACTGCTGAAACAAAGAGCGGCTTCGGTCCCCTTCCACTTCGCCAGCGTGTGTTCCAGGCGCAGATGCGGGGATAGGTTGCCACTAATCAGTCGCGACGCTCCGGCGCCAACGCCAAATTTGTCAATTGCGCGAGTCGCGGCCTCGCGTAATCGCGGATCGTTCGCGAGACCGAGATAATCGTTTGAAGAAAAATTGACTAAACGGCAGCCGCCGATTTCGACCTCGGGTCCGTGTGCACTGGTGATTTCGCGGAGATGTCGATCCAACGAACGCGTACGCAGCGCCTTTAGTTGTTCTGCGAAGAGATCCCCCATCACTAGCGATTGAATTGCGAGGCCAAGCAATTGAAAATCATAAAATGAAAACGCGCTGCTTTGATCACATCGACTTACGAGTGAAAGACATGGAGGTGGCAAGAAGGTTCTATGGAAAATTTCTGCCGCAGCTTGGATTTGTTCGCGAAAAACACGAACGGCCGCCACAGGAGGAAGGCCCGGGCGAAGTTTTCCATACCTTTTATTCTGCAGGCGGCGACAAGCCGTCGGAATTTTTCTGTTTCGAAGAGGACAAGAACCATCAGCCAAACGGCACGCGCATCGCGTTTTGGGCGGATACCCGGAAAGAAGTGGATCGGCTTGCGGAGTTGGTGCGCGAAGCGGGCGGCAAGGCGCTCGAAGGTCCGGAAATCTGTGTCGATTACAGCCCCGGCTATTATGCGTTTTTCTTTGAGGATCCCGACGGCAACAAGTTGGAAATTTGCTGCAGAGAGAGTCCAATCATTGCCGGTTAAATTGTAGAGGGAGCCGTACGGGCAGTCGCCATGGCAGTTTTGCAGGCGACACGCCTGCCGCTACAGTCGGAGGATGACCGATGTGAAGGCGAACCAACGCGCGCACGAGCCTCCAATGTTGCAGGGGGCGCGTCGTATTCGCTATCTCAAGCTGATCGCGCTTTTCAAAATCGCCAAGGGTGTATTGCTCCTGGTTCTCGGCGTTTCACTGCTTTTTCTCAACTCGCGGACTGGCTGGATGGATGCGCTGTCGAATTGGATTGCCGACGAAATCCTGCTCAAACATAGCAAGCCTGTCGGCTTTTTGCTCTACAAACTACAATTGGTGCTGGCAGGGGGCACGCTGCGGGCGACCGGCTTTCTCGCGCTGTTCTATGCAGCCGTTCTTTTGACGGAAGGAATCGGCGTTTACATGCAACAACGCTGGGCGGAGTTTCTCATGATTTTTGCGACTGCTACGTTGATTCCACTAGAAGTTCGTCATCTTTGGCATCGCCCGGGTTTGGTGCCCGCGCTTATTCTGGTGGCAAACTGTTTTATTGTCTGGTTCCTCTATCGCGTGCTGAAGCGCGACAAGACTACAGAGCATGCTGCAAAACCCCGAGAACTGGTGGAAGCCCCATAGGAAATCGTCTATCAGCGCGACACGGTCGCCGGAAGCGCGAGCAGCGATTTAGTTTTTGCGTTACGTGGAGCTTCCTGGCGATGAAAACGCCGAAAATAGACGATAACCTGAGGCTGCTGGCGGACTTCGGGGAAATCGACGCAATCTGCGTCGAGGTCCTCAAAAATCCGGCTACCGAGGAAGGTATTCTACTGAAGGTTATGGCTCGCGGCCCGTTTGAACAAGGGCAGCAAGTCTGGATCGTCGATCGCGATGGATCGAAGGTCGGCGCTACGGTTGAAAACGTCCTGGAACAAACCATCGACAGTGAAGTGACGCTTTCGACGGTTCTTCCGGCGTAGCTGTAGCCGGAGTCCTCGCCTTCGGCTACAGATCGCTGCTTTTTAGAAGAACAGCGCCGGCGCGTTTGATTTCCTCGAGCGCCGAATCGATGTCGCCGTGCGCCAGCTCGATTCCACGGCAGCCATCGAGGATGACATGCGTGTTTAAGCCCAGGAGGCGAGCATCGAGCGCGCTGTACTTGACGCAGTAATCCAGGGCAAGTCCGAGCAAATAAATGTCCTTGATTGATCGCTTCTTCAGATAATCAGCAAGACCGGTATGGCGTCGGTGAGCGTTGTCGAAGAACGTGCTGTAACTATCAATGTTTCGCTCAA
>JBEDUS010000022.1:0-2938 GCA_040414975.1 Candidatus Udaeobacter sp. | reverse complement strand
AAAATCAAAAACACAAATAACAAGCAGCAGACGCAAAGTCTTGAAGTCATCAAGACAGCGGCCCAGAAACTGCGATCCCGGATTACTCGTTCAAGATGTTCCATCGGCGGATCAATGTCCCACGCCGCGTGTGTGAAGGCTATGCTTTCTCGGAAAGTGGGCCGGCCCCAGTTATCAGGCACCCCGCCCAAGCTCTTGTGCGGTCAACTTTGCTTGTCGATCAGTTCGACAGTTAACAGAATCGTACGGCCAACGACCTCAAGGCTGTGCTGTGACACCTTGTCCATTGTGTCGGCGTTGCTGTGATGGAATTCACCCATAGCGTCAAAAAACACGCTCATTCGACCGTATTGGGCATCGACGACGTCAACCGCCGGGACACCGACCCCTATGAACGGTGCATGATCATCGATGATACTGACGTTGTATTGGAAAAAATATCTTGCGTACCCGAGTTGATTCGCTGCCTGTGCAATGACTTTTTGCAGAGGGGCACTGGAGCCTGTCTCTCGCGCCACGTTCAAGTCTTTGTCGCCGATCATGTCGAGGAGAAACAATCCTCGGATGCGCGAAACGCTCCCGTTTGCCACCAGCTTCTGCGCCAGGTGTTTGCTCCCGTAGAGTCCGTCGCTGTCATCGAAAGCACGGACCGCCTCTTCGAGGTCGGTCCAGAGCAGCCAGATTTGCATCTCCGTCTTCTGCTGCGCGAGTGCATCAGCAAACGCGAGAAGAATGGCCGCGCTCGATGCTCCGTCGTTAGCTCCGATGAATCCAGACTTAAAGAGCGTGTCATAGTGCCCGGCGAGGATGAAGATGCGCTGCTTGGGATTCGTTGTGACGTGCAACTTGCCGATGATGTTGTGGACGGGGACCGGCCCGCGTGGCGTGCTGGCAATGAAGTCGTCGCTTTCAATTTGCGCATGATCCTTCTGTAAGACCTGATGGATAAGGTCCTCTGTCTTCTGATGACCGGGCGATCCTGGCCAGCGCTCACCGAATCCTGCAATTTCGGCGGTATATGCGTAGGCCTGCTGCGAGTTGAAAGCGTCGTGTAACGAGAGCGAAGCAGGAATCGCCGGTGCTAATGCCAACCCAATCATGAATCCAACTGGAAAGCGCACTTAAGCCTCTGTGCTTCTGTGTCTAAGGTACGACGGCATGTTGCAAGCGTGCAATGGAACGAGCGCCGCTCGATAAGTCCTGAGTCCTGTTCTCGCGAAGCGGGCTTCTCAGGAGTTGACCGCTTTGTCGTCTCGTATTTCAACCCGGCGTGCCGCATGATACGTTTAGCCGGTGAGATACCCGTTAAGCCTACTCTGTGCGGCGGTCGTTCTGTCGTTTGCTTCTCCGGCCCTGCCATTTTGTCCTGTTCCCCAACCTCGACTTGTGTGCGCGGAATACTTCCGCAGCAACATCGTTGTTACCGCCACACTTACCAAAACAACTCCAATTCCCGCGAATAACCCTGCTTACCCATTCGCTCGTATTTACACTCTGCGTGTCGATCGAATCTTTCGTGGCAAAGTACCGGCCACAGTACAAGTGTACGAAGAGAATTCCAGCGGCCGGGCGGGATTCAGTTGGGTGCGCGGGCAAGAGTATCTCTTGTTCCTCAATTACAACGAGAACGACCACACATTATGGGAGCTCGACGGTTGTGGCAATTCGGGGCCGCTAAATAGGGCGGCGGCGGCACTGTCAGCGATAGACGCGATTAAAACGTCACGCAGCAGTACGATTCGCGGCGTCATAACTGAGCAAGCGCTATCCACGCCCATAGCTGGAGTTCACGTCGAAGCGCAGAGCGGCAATCTTCTCTTCACAGCCGTCACAAACCGGCGGGGCGAGTTTCAGTTCGACGTACCCCCCGGTCGCTATAGCGTGAGTGCGGTTGAAAAAGGTCGCCTTTTTCGCGAGGGGGATTATAGCTATCAAGATTTAGACAATCCCATAGAACCGGGCGGATGTGCTCAGGTCCTGCTTGCTGAACGTTAGCTTCCTTCCACAGATCTATGGCTCAAGGAGAGGTAAGGTGCGCAAGTCCTCACTGTCCTGCCAGACCAAATCGAACGCGTAGAACACGGCTTCCGCTCGGCACCGGCGCAGAAATTGACTGCGGCCGAATTTCCTCTTTGGCTTTCAGAGAACCGAGCGCCCGGCAGAGCGCCGCGAATGCCTTGTAAACGTTTCGCTTTCGCGAGACGAGTTCACGTGCGCCGTTCGATGTAAGCCACTGCGCGAAAGCCGTCGTGCTTCAGTTCGAAAATCCCGTCCGGATGGTCGAACGGCGCAGGTATACGGGTTCGGTTCGACGTGGGGAAGCAACCCCTTAATTATGGGGAGCGCCGGAGAGCTTGTCCAACAAGGCGGCAGGGCGTCTCCGCGAGATGGTCCATGAATTTGCACATCGTGAAGATTCGTTTCCGGCATGCGGAGCAGGCCGGCGTTACTGTCACGTCGAGCGCTCGGCACGGCGCGATCAAATTTTATGCTGCCTGCGGCGCGGGCGGTCGTCGCTTATGCCATTCCGTGGTTTGCTCGTAGGCGTGGGCAAGTTGAAAAACGGTGGCTTCGCCGCCGTTGTGTCCGATGATTTGTAAGCCCATCGGCAACCCTTTGCTGGTAAAGCCACAAGGGACAGAAATTGCGGGCCAGCCGTTCACGTCAAAGGGCGAAGTATTGCGCACAGTCGGCAAAATGTCGTCGGCGTGGGGATCGGAGACCGCTGTCGTGGTAATCGGAAGCGTTGGCGCCACCAGAAGGTTTACTCCCTCGATCCATTTTTCGGCCTTGCGGCGGATCTCAGCGAGTTCGCGGCGACCTTGGATGTATTCAGGCGTTGCGATCCTCGCGCCGGCCTCAATGCGCTTTAGGATTAGTGGCTGGTACAACTCGGGAGTCTTGGCAATGTATTCGCGATGATAGGCGTATGCTTCCG
>JBEDUS010000021.1:0-3548 GCA_040414975.1 Candidatus Udaeobacter sp. | reverse complement strand
TGTTCTTATCCTGACGGACGACCAGCTGCTTAAACTGCTCGGCCGTGTGCAAATCGGTGTTTGCCGTCAGATTGACCTGAAGAAGCGAGCCTTTGGTATTTCCAACCGCCGACAAGAAGTTGTTCTTCGCGAGGACATCGCGGACTTGTAAGGGGCTGATGTTTAACGCAGCCATCCGATCCGGTTTCATCCAGATACGCATGGCGAAGGTCCGGCCGCCAAGAATGTCTGCCTTTTGCACACCCGCAATTGCGGTCAACCGCGGTTGCACGAGCCGGACCAGATAATCGGTCACTTCGTTAGGCTCAAGAATGTTGGATGTGAAACTAAGATAAGCCGAAGCGAATTGGGAATCAGCTGCTTGAATCGCAATTACTGGAATCTGCGATTCCGGCGGCAGATTGTTACGAATCGCGTCAACTCGCGAGCTGATATCTGACAGCGCCTTGTTCGCGTCGTAGTTCAATTTGAGGCGCGCAGTGACAAGCGATTGTCCCTGCGTGCTCTGAGATTGGATGTAATCGATGCCGTCCGCAGCCGCTATCGCGCGCTCGATGGGAGTGGTGATAAATCCCCGAACGAGCTCGGCGTCGGCGCCGACGTAAATCGTGGTTACCGTGATCGCGGCAACGTCGCTGCGCGGGTATTGCCGCACATTCAGGGTCTTCATCGCCTGCAAACCGGCGATGAGAATGACGAAACTAACCACTATCGCCAGCACCGGCCGTTTAATGAATAGATCGGTAAATTTCATTTCTTGGTTCGGGAGCGCTCTCCCAACTTGCTTGCGCTTACTGTCGTTGTGTCGGATTTCGACATAGACGGTTCGGATTTGCCGTTACGAATCCATCGGCTTGGGATTCAGCTGCGGCTTGGGTGCCAGGTCGTTATTGATTACCACCGGCATTCCGTTGCGCAGCTTAAACACGCCGGTGCTGACGACAACATCGCCTACTTTCAATCCTTCCGTAACGGCAACGAAATCTCCACGCGCTTCACCGATTCGAACAAAAGCCTGCCGTAACGACTGCGACTCTTTGCCGGTCTTCGGGTCTCTCTTCTTCTCGATTACGAAAACAGAATTGCCATACGGAGCGTAGGAAACAGCGCTGCCCGGAATCACGAGTGTTTTGCTGTTCTGCGGCAAAATGACGTCGACTTTGACGAACATTCCCGGACGCAACGCATGGTCCGGATTTTCCAGAGTCGCCTGAATGCCGACGTTGCGGGTAACCGCGTCGACCATGGAATTGACGGCGGTCACTTTTCCATCGAACTCGCGGCCGGGTAGCGCGTCGGCATGAACGCGCGCCTCGTATCCGGTACCAAGCTGCGGAAGATTCTGCTGCGGCAATGCGAAATCGACATACACCTTGTCGAGCGCCGTCAGTTGCACCACTTGCTGACCGGGGTTGATCATCTGCCCAACGTTTACTTGCCTGATACCGAGCATTCCATCGAATGGCGCGCGGATCTGTTTCTTCGCGATGAAAGCCAGCATGTTATCCACCGCGCCTTGTTTTTGGCCAAAGGTTGACTCAGCAGAATCCAATTCCTGCTTCGAGACAACTTTTCGTGCCGCCAAATCGCGTTCTCGTTCACGATTCGCTTTCGCCAATTCCAGATCGGCTTGCGCGGTATGCAACTGCGCTTCCTCGGCCGAGCTGTCGAGCCTCATCAGGACGTCACCTTTTTTCGCGACGCCGCCGTTCTGGAAATTGATTTCAGCAACGACTCCACCCAGCTCGGTGGAGACCACCGCGCCCTGAACGGCTGAAACCGATCCGATTGCGGATAGCGTCGGCGCCCAATCCTCTTCCTTAACGACAGCACTCGACACCGTGGTTGGTGGCATGACCATCGGTGTGCTCATCATTTTGCCGATTTGCAGCACCTTGGTTCCAAAGATAAGCACAACCAGAGCAACGACCCCCAAGATTGCCAGAACGACCGGCTTCCGCTTCGATTTCACTTTTGGATTGGCAATTGGTTTTGCAATGTCATGCATAGGCTGGTTCGCCTTCCTTTTTAAACAAAAGTCCCCACAATCTCCGTGTGACCTCCAATTGGCGCGCACGCCGTTCCGCTGCGGTCATCGCTTGAGGCCGCAAAACGTCCAGCATCAGCATTCCGCGTGCGACCGCAAAAATTAATTCTGCCAACTCATCCGGAGTCAGTCCATGCGCCGTACCTTGCGCTTCCGGCGCCCGCGCAATCAAGTCCCTCACCCCAGCCATTGCGGTTTCTAAAACATCCCGCACTAAATCAGCCACGTGCGGGTTTCGTGAAGCTTCGGCGTAAAGGTCGACAACGAAGGCTGACACAACTTGCGGCGCGTCTTCGCAACAATGTGCGGTGAACAAAATCTCGAGCGATTCAAGCAATGTCGGTGCCTGGCGCGCGCGTTCCAGCACTTCGCCGATCTCCTTCTTGTGCCGGTCGGCCATCGCCGAAATGACGGCTTCCTTGTTTTCGAAATAGCGATAGATCAGTCCAACACTGATCCCTGCCTCGCCGCTAATGTCGTGCATGCTGGTTTGATGAAACCCGCGCTTGGCGAAGCAAACCAGGGCAGCCTCAAGGATCTGGGACCGCCGATCGGCATTGGAAGAGTCTATCTGGGGTTGTGCCATAGGCCGGGAAGATGAATGAACGTTCATTCATTGTCAAACCCTACTTTGCAAATCTGTTATATTTTCCTCCCCCTCCGGGAAGGTCACCGTCCTTAACCTCTGTTGAACTACTCATTGTTCGTTGCGCCGGCGCCCCGCACTGGGGCATCGCAACTGCGAGCAATCACCATTATCTGGTGCCAAAGGTGCCGTCGCCGTTTATGTTACGATTTCGTATCGAGTACTGCTTCCGCAGTGTGGTGCGACACAACCGGTGTGGGTTGCGCTGGTGACGCGAAGCCAGCGAAAGGATCTGGTGTCGGTTGCCCGATGAATTGAAAGATGGCGACGACCACGCTCAAGATACACATGGCATAAACAGCCGTCTCAATAATGGTCCGGCCCTTCTCCTCTGACTGGACGAGCAGTTCGTAAGTGGTGTGACTATTCATATCGTTGAATCCTTTCTCTTAAAGACGCCAGCCGTTTCCGCTTTTGTCTAAAGTTTGTTAATCGTTCATGATTGCTTTGAACATTGGATGCGGTGGCGCCATGAATTGGATTCAAACAAAAACAAATTTATTACAGACCTTCCCACTTCATGGGCAGTATCTCGTTGGCGTCTCCGGAGGACGCGATTCCGTAGCGCTACTGGATTGGCTATTAAACGTCGGGTACAAGAACCTGGTCGTTTGTCATTTGAATCATCGATTACGCGGCCGATCCAGTGATGCCGATGCGCGCTTCGTCCAAAGGCTAGTCGAGCGCTACAAGCAGAAATTTGCAGGGTCGGCGTCCCGCCTGCCCAGTTCGCGGATGGAGAAGCCAAGTACTCGTCCTACACGAAAGGCAGATCTGCATTTCGAGCTCGGCGCGGCGAATGTCCGCGCGCTTGCTGCAAAACAAAAGACGTCGATTGAAGCCGCAGCGCGCGAG
>JBEDUS010000020.1:0-21779 GCA_040414975.1 Candidatus Udaeobacter sp. | reverse complement strand
GCGCCAGTTGGAGCTGTTGGCGGCGGGATGGCAAACGCAATTGTCGGCACGCTTGAATTGCTTGCCCTTGCGGGTGTAATCGGAATACCAATCGGTGTTTTGGGTGGAGTTTACCTGGCCGAATACGGCTCGGCTCGGTTCAATTCTTTTCTTCGGTTTCTGGCCGATGTTCTGAACGGTATTCCGTCAATCACCTGGGGCGTTGTGGTTTACGGTCTGGTCGTGTTGCGGTTCAAAGGGTTTTCAGCGTACGCCGGCGGTCTAGCCCTGGCTCTGATCATGATCCCCCTTATCCTGCGCACCACCGAGGAAGTTATTCTCCTTGTGCCGAACGGATACCGCGAGGCGGCGCTCGCACTCGGGGTCAGCCGTTGGAAAACAATCGTCCATATCGTGATGAAGACGGCGTCTAAGGGGATTATTACGGGAATCCTTCTTGCTTTGGCTCGTGTTGGTGGCGAGACGGCGCCGCTTCTTTTTACAGCCTTCGGTAATCGATTCTGGAATCACAGCCTTAGTGAGCCTATCGCGGCGCTGCCGTTGCAGGTTTTTACGTACGCTATTTCTCCGTACGACGATTGGCATCGCCAAGCTTGGGCTGGAGCGCTCGTGCTCGTCACAGGTGTTTTCTGCGTTAACATATTGGTTAGAATCCTAACTCGAGGGCGCACGGCGTCTGTTGTGTAGGGGGCTCGCGAATGGAGGACTTGATCATGGAAACACCCGAACAAACCGTTATCGAGCGTCTCGAGCGAGGCGCGGCACCGCCGCCCGATGCGGAGGTTCCGCCTGCGCGTACATTTGAAGTAAAAAACATATCAATCTGGTATGGCGAAAAACTGGCCATCGATAATGTCACGCTTGACGTGGCTTCAAATGCCGTGACTGCGATCATAGGACCGAGCGGTTGCGGGAAATCAACGTTTCTTCGCGCTCTGAACCGCATGCACGAGCTCACGCCAAGAACGCGTATGGAAGGCAAAGTCTTGTTGCATGGTGAAGATCTCTATTCAAGCACGGTCGATCCGGCGATCGTCCGGCGGCGCGTTGGGATGGTTTTTCAGAAATCGAATCCGTTCCCCACCATGACTATTGGCGAAAACGTTGTCATCGGCTTGCGGTTGAATGGTGTGCGAAATCAGAAATTTCTCAATGAACGACTCGAAAAATCGCTCCGCATGGCCGCACTGTGGGACGAAGTAAAGGATGATTTGCACAAGCCGGGCACGAGTCTTTCGGGTGGGCAACAACAGAGACTTTGCATCGCACGCGCTCTCGCTGTGGAGCCGGAAGTGATTTTGATGGACGAGCCTTGTTCGGCGCTGGATCCGATCGCTACGGCGAAGATCGAGGAACTTATTTACGAACTGAAAACCAAATACACAATTGTAACCGTGACACACAACATGCAACAGGCGGGCCGCATCTCGGACTACACGGCTTTCTTTTATCTTGGGCGCCTGATTGAGTTCGGGCCGACGACCAAGATTTTCACAAATCCGAGCGAAAAACAGACTGAGGATTATATCACGGGCCGATTTGGATGATAACCAGGAGTAAGAGCAAGAGTCAGAAATAAGGGTAAGAAGGAACTATGATCGCGTCAAAACACATTCTAGGAACATTTGATGAGTCGCTGGCCGCGTTGCGTAACAATGTGCTCATGATGTCGGGGCTGACTGAACGCAGCTTGGAACGAGCTATCAAGGGTCTGTTCGATCGGAACGACGACCTTTGCGCTACCACAATCGCCGATGACGAAGAGATCGATCAGTTGGAGAAACAGATCGACAAGGACGGCGTCGATATCCTGCTACGATTTCAACCGGTCGCGTCGGACCTGCGCCGCGTCGTCTCCGCAATGAAGCTGTCCTCCAACCTGGAACGCATCGCCGATCAGGCGACTACTATTGCCCGTCGCGCGCGGAAGTTAAATCGGCATCCGCCGCTGCCTGAAGTGGAGTTGATCAGGCCCATGTACGAGCACGCCATGTCGATGTTCAAAGACAGCATGGACGCCTTCGTGCGCGAGGACGTCAAGCTTGGGTGCGAAGTAGTTGGACGCGATGAAAAGCTGGATGACTTGAACCAAGTAGCCAGCCACAAGCTAGTCGAGCGAATGGCGCAGGATCCCGATCAATTGCGCGGGTACTTGAATCTGATTTTTGTTGGCCGCTGCCTGGAGCGCGTTGGCGATCACGCTACCAACATTGCCGAAGACGCTGTTTACGCGGCCAATGCTGAGGACATTCGGCACCAGTCTCTCGCTACTGCAACGTGAGGGAGCATTGGCGCGCTCAGCCACTCTTGCCTAGCTTTCCAAGCAATGGTTGCTTGAATGGTGGAGCCACCCAAGAGTGGCATGCACTTCTTGTCAGTCGAGGCAAGTGAGGCGCATGCGCTACTTTTGGGTCGCCCAGTAAAGGACGACGTGACATGCCCATAGCTGCCGCCAAGATTAATGTTGCTCAGGAGCCTCCAGCGAGCGTTGAATTGCTCCCGGAGACTCCGGAGGAAGCGCGTTTTTCGGCACCTGAAAATTTTATCAACCGCGAACTGAGCTGGCTTGAGTTCAACCGACGAGTTCTCGAGGAAGCGCAAGACCCTACCCAACCACTCATCGAGCGAGTTAAGTTCCTTACTATTTTCAGCTCAAATCTGGATGAGTTCTTCGAGATCCGGGTTGCCGGCATCAAGCAGCAAATCAAAAGTGAAACGAGTGAGATCGGGCCGGACGGATTGAGCCCAACGGACACATTTAATCGCATTCAGAAGACTGTGCGCGAGCTCGTGGCGACACAATACGCGCTCTGGAACGATGAACTGCTGGCCGAGCTGGCGAAGAACGGAATTTATGTGCGCGAAATGGCGGAGCTTTCAGCGAAACGCGCCGCATGGGCGCATCGTTATTTTCAACAGGAAGTTCTTCCGATGCTCACTCCTCTGGCGGTAGATGCCAGCCATCCATTTCCACATCTTTTGAACCGAAGCCATAATCTCCTGGTTAGGGCAAGATTGCAGCGAGGTGGCGAACCTCTCCACGCCATTGTTCAAGTGCCCAGGGCAGTATCGCGTCTGATCGCGCTGCCGCGCGGAAAGGGCGCGGATCAGCCGTGGGAGTACATTTATCTGGCATCCCTTATCAAACAGCACATCGGCGAATTATTCCCGGGCTTGATTCTGGACGAGGTTCACGCGTTTCGGGTTACGCGCAACAGCGATCTCTATATCGACGAAGAAGAGGCGGAAAACTTGCTGCGCACGATCGAGCAGGAGCTGCGCCGCTCAAGTCGAGGCAACGCAGTCCGGCTCGAAGTCGAAGCGGATTGCCCAAAAGATGTTTTGGAATTGTTGCTGAGGTTCTTCGACCTGACAGACGCAGACGCTTACAAACTCGACGGCCCACTTACGATGACCCATCTGATGCCGCTCGTGACAAACGACGCGTTTGCCAAGCTAAAGGACCGCCCATTTCAGCCGGCGCGCGATCCGGCCCTTCCGCCGCACGTCGATTTTTTCGAAGTATTGCGACGCCAGGATGTGTTGCTGCATCATCCTTACGACAGCTTCGATCAAATCGTTGAGTTGATCGAATCTGCTGCGCGTGATCCACAGGTGCTTGCGATCAAGATCACGCTGTATCGCACCAGCGGTGATTCGCCCATTGTCGAAGCGCTGATTGAAGCAGCCAACGGGGGAAAACAAGTCACGGCTATCGTTGAGCTGCGTGCACGTTTTGATGAGGCGAGCAATATTCAATGGGCCCGGCGCCTGGAGGAAGCCGGGGCGCATGTGATCTATGGAGTGGTCGGCCTTAAGACCCACTGCAAGGCGCTGCTGATTGTTCGCCGGGATGCAGACCAGCTCCGGCGCTACGTGCAGCTAGGCACGGGCAACTATCACCCACGCACGGCGCGCATTTACACCGACTTTAGTTTGCTCACCAGCGAACCGAAATTGACGGAGGAGGTAGCAATTGTTTTCAACACTCTCACTGGGCTGGCTGGTTACCCTGGACTGAAAAAACTGATGGTCGCGCCGTTCGACATGCATAGCCGCCTGATCGGGTTGATCGAGCGGGAGCGAGACCAGGCTCGGGCAGGCAAACCTGCGCGCATTGTCGCGAAATTAAACGCGCTGGTCGATCACGAGATCATCGAGAAACTGTACGAAGCTTCTTGCGCAGATGTAACCATCGATCTGATCGTCCGGGGCATCTGTTGCTTGCGGCCCAAGATGCCGGACTTAAGCGAGAATATCCGAGTTATCAGCATCGTCGGTCGCTTTTTGGAACACAGTCGAATTTTTTATTTTGAGAATTCCGGTCAACCCAAAGTGTTTCTTTCCAGCGCGGATTGGATGCCGCGAAATTTTTTCCGGCGCATCGAACTGGCGTTCCCCGTCGAAAACCCGGCATTGCGTGATCAAATTATCAACGAAGTGCTTCCAAGTTTTTTGCACGATCGCGTGAAGGCTCGTGAGCTGCAGCCCGATGGAACTTATCGCCAATTGAAGCCCGAGGGAGCCGAGCCGCGCGCCCAGGCGCAATGGCATTTCCGTGAGGTCTCCCGCGAGCGCGCAAGAAAAATGACCGGCTCCAAGAAAAAATCGCGAGCGGACAGACTAATTCCAATTACCGTTGCAACCGAACCGGCTAGCACCGCGAATCCAGAACCCGACAGTGGTCAAAAGCCAGAACCGTCAACTACTAAAGCGCCGGTGTCATCGACGCCAGCTACAACTCGAAAGCAATCTTGAAGAACAAGATCCTCGTTATCGACGTCGGCGGCTCCAATGTGAAGCTGATGATCTCGCGCGCGGAGAGAAGAAAGTTCAAATCGGGATGGAAGTTGACACCGCACTTGATGGTAGCCCAAATCAAACCGCTAGTTGCCGATTGGAAATTTGACGCCATATCGCTCGGGTTTCCTTCCCCGGTGCGCAAAGGCGAAATTGTTAGCGAGCCAAAACATCTGGGCAAAGGCTGGGTAGGGTTCGACTTCAACAAAGCGCTGCGCAAACCGGTGCGCATCGTCAACGACGCAGCCCTGCAGGCGCTCGGCAGCTATCACGGCGGCCGGATGCTCTTTCTCGGGCTCGGAACAGGACTTGGGTCCGCCCTTGTTTGGGAGAATTATGTCCTTCCCCTCGAATTGGGCGACCTGCCTTACAGGAACGGTAGCATCATTGAAGATTACCTTGGCGAAGCTGGCCACGCGCGAGTCGGCGAGAAAGCCTGGCAGCGCGATGTTCAGCACGCGCTTGTCCAATTGAAGAAATCACTTATTGCCGATTACGTTGTGCTGGGAGGTGGAAATGCCAAGGAATTGAAGAAGGTCCCAAAGGAAATTGAGCTTGGCCATAATCGCAACGCGTTCCTCGGTGGGGTTCGACTCTGGCAAACTAATTCGCGCACTCGGCAACCGAAGTGGCAAATTCTTTAAGGCAGTTAAAAATGTAAAGAGTATTACAAAGTTAAAATGGAGCACCACAAATACTTTTTTCATTTTAACTTTGTAACGTTTAATTTTTTAACTCCGTTAATATGAAGCTCTACTTTCTCAGGCACGGCGAAGCCGACTGGCGGAACTGGAAAAAGCCCGATGACGAGCGCCCGTTGACCAAGCGCGGAAAAAGGGAGATGCGCGACGTTGCGAAATTTTTGGACCGCATGAAAGTGCGACCCGACTTGATCGTGACCAGTCCGTTGCCCCGGGCGGCGCAGACCGCCGAAATCGCAGCCGATTATCTCAAAGCGAAAGTGCGCAAGGACGAATCGCTCGCACCCGGATTCGGCGCGAGCAAGTTGCGAACGGTAATGAAGCGACATCGTGCAAATATTCTGATGCTGGTCGGCCACGAACCGGACTTCACCAATGTCATTTCGGGATTGACTGGTGCAGCACTGAAACTTTCCAAGGCTGGCGTGGCGCTGGTCGATGTGGACCCCGAGTCCGAGGAAGGAAAACTTCTTTGGCTTTTCCCGCCAAAGATCGGCAAGAAATAGGCTGGCCTCGTTACAAGGTCATTGCGAGAGAAGATAAATTGTGACTAGCGTCAGCAAGAAGTACGGAACGAGCACGCCGGCCCCGGCATAATCCTTCGCCATTCGTTGTCCGAAGAACAACGCAACGATCGCAACGGCTGAAATGACAGCTCCGTAGAATGCGGCGGTTGTTTCTCGCGACACGACTAACATGATGCATCCAATCGCGCTCAGCGCTCCGGCTGTGATTTCAAGAATCGTGAGCGCCGTCAATAGAACGGGCACAACCCCGGCCAGTTGGCTTTTGGCAAAATGTCCCTTTAACCATTCGAGGTTACCACGGAGATCGGTGATCTTATCAATCCCAGATTGAAGGAAGAGAATCGCTAGGAAAGCAGAGCCGAAAATCTGCATTAGATAAATTGCTCCGGTGAGTGTGTGCAAAGATGGCATCGCTTACGAATCTTAGCCGGATGGCTCGGTCTTTGTCGATACTTGGTGATACGGATGCTGCGAGTGTCCGACGAGGCAAAAAACGGGGGCGCGATTCTAGTCGCGCCCCCGTTTTATAGAAGCGATTTCGCGATTTGAGTATCAGAGAGTTACGGACCGACTTGAGCGTAGTACGCGAAATGCAAGTCGTCAGAGCCGGAATTGAGGTCAATCCAACCCTGTACCACCGTGCCTAATGGTAGACCGCTATTCACTGTCACTGTCAGTGTCGTCGAACCATTAGCCGGTACGGTCACGCTGCTTGGGACAGTGATCCGATTATCGCCCGAGCTTAGCACTCCAGCATCGTAGACGCTGGGTACCGTTCCCCCAAACGTGCTCGGGGTAAACTGCGTCACGGTGACGGCGTACATCTGCGCGCTGCCGGTCGTGTTGGTCAGTGTGATGTTCAGCGGTGTCGGACGGCCGACGGTGACCTTACCGAAACTCGCTGAAACAGGATCCATCCACGTCGTCCCATCTGCGGCGACAGAAAGGTTCTCGCGCCCTGCGCCCTGCGCTGTCGGTCCGACATCGTGTGTGCCAGTTATCGCATCCTTGATCACAAGGTCGGCGCGATTGACCAGGGCTGATTTGATCTGTGCTGGAGGCCAGGTTGGGTGGAGATTCCTGAGCACGGCTGCCGAGCCTGCAATGTGCGGAGTTGACATGGACGTCCCTTGGAAGAAGGCCCATCCGCTTCCGTCACCCGGGCAACCTGGCCCCTTGCCCACGCATGTGATCGAACTCAGGACGTTCACGCCGACTGAGGTTACGTCGGGTTTGATAGCCAGATCAACGTTTGTCGGCCCCTGGCCGCTGAAACCGGCAAGGATGTCCTTGTTAGGCGTGATGAACTCCTGGAACGTCGCACTCGCCGATGCGTTTGGCGGGTTGGCAGCCCGCAACGCTGCGCCTTCATTCTTACCAATCATCACTGCCGGCAGGTTATCGTCGAAGCCAGGCGTCCTTGCCATCGAAATCGGGTCTCCAGCGACGTTGTTGATGATGAGGGCGCCGATGGCACCTGCTGCTTTCGCGTTGGCGACCTTCTGACTGAAGCTGCACGTTCCACGGTCAATGATTGCGACGTTGCCGGAAGCGCCCGGATCAACGCTGCCGCAACCGTCGGAATGCGTGTCGAAGAGATTAAAGGACATCGCAGGCAACGGCGCAAAGTCACCTACGGCCGCGCCAATTGTTGTTCCACCGCCAGCCGGGTATGTAAAAGGCTGACCTACAAAATGCTGGTTTGTGCTCGCGGCGACTGTTATCACCTTCCGAGCCCGGCCGGGCGATTCAAGGGTGTTTGGTCCGGGGCCGCTGTTGCCAGCGGCTACGGCAACGACGACGCCAGCGTCGACCGCGTTGTCCAGACCGATCGACAGCAGGTCGTTATTACCGTGGTAACCGCCGCCAAGTGATAGATTGAGAACGTCCATTCCGTCAGCGACTGCCGCGTCGACCGCGTTCAGAATGTCCTCGCTACGAGCGTTGGTTACGTCGCCGGGAAAAACGTTGTAATTCCCCAAGAATGCACCCGGCGCCATCCCGGACATGTCGCCTATGCTCACACCTTGCACGACCGCGTGTAGAGCGGGATTAAATATTCCGGCTGCAATCCCTGCGGTGTGCGATCCGTGGTCTTGAATTGCCTGCGCGTCAAAGTTGGTCTGGTTGTTCTTGTTGTAGAAAACCTTCGCAACAATCACCTTTGGTGAAACGTACTTGCAGTCTTGATCTTGGTGATGCGAATTGCTGTCTGCTGCATCACACTTCGGAAATCCGGGCGGGAAGGTGAAACCAGTCGGATCGAAAAAAGGATGGGTATTATCAATGCCGGTGTCTATGTCTCCAATCTTGACCCCCGCGCCGGCCATAGCTCTGCCGCCCGCTTCGGTCCACGCACCAGAGGCGTTAATAACTTGGTAGCTCTGGCTCAGATTGGGGTAGTAAAGCGCATTGTACTGGGCCGCTTGGACCATAGGCGCGGCTGTAATCGTCTCCAGCGGCGTCCCGTTAAGTTGAACTGCGACTGCGTTGAGCGAAACGTCGTACTCGCTCGTTACTTTCGCCTTTGGCGCATTGGCTCGCAGCCATCTTTTGAACTCGTTGCGCCCGGCGGACAGCTGAGCGCGTACCGATCTAACCGTGTTACTATTAAAATCGATTTTTTTACCCCTGGCTGGTTTGGTAGCGGAATGAATGCTTATAGGATCACCTTTGAGTTGAACAATTGCGCTCGATCTGTCCACGTCCGGGCCTTGGTTGGAGGCATCGGCGTTAACGTTCGGACGAGTCGTCGCCGGGCGGCCAACACCAAGTGCAATGACGCTCAATGCGATGGAAGAGAATACTAAGCATGCTGCAAGGATTTTTTTCATATGCGTGATGGTTAGGCATTAGGAGGTTCGAAGGCGGCGCCTTGGATGTCAACAGCGTATCGCATGTGAGTACGCTGCCAGACGTGCTCAATCGCCTTGGGCGAGCGCGTCCCCGAACGCGACGTCACCTGATTTCAGATCCAGTTCCGCTTCGGCTGGCGTCCCAAAAACGCGCGCGCGAGTTTCATCGAATTCCTTTTCCCATCTCGCAACGACTACCGTCGCCAGACAATTGCCGATCACGTTCACGCAGGTTCGCCCCATATCCATCAATTCGTCTATGCCGAAAATAATCGCCACGCCGATTGGTCCCAGCCCCGAGGGCACAAACGAATTCAATGCTGCCAGTAAAATAACAAGCGACGCCCGCGGCACGCCGGCCACGCCTTTCGAAGTCAGCATCAAGGTTAACATCATCGTGATCTGTTGACCTAATGACATATGCCAGCCCATTGTCGTCTCGGCCGCTTGGGCTACGAATACCGAGGCCATCGCCAGATATAACGTCGATCCTGTGAGGTTGAACGAATAGCCGGTCGGCATCACGAACCCAACGATGTGTGGCGGCACGCCAAATCGCTCCATCGATTCCATCGCTTTCGGCAACGCCGATTCGCTGCTCGTCGTCGCGAATGCAAGCGCCGCAGGCTCGCAGACTGCCCTGATGAATTGACGTGCCGGAATCCGCGCGATCCAAATCACCAGTCCGAAGATCAACACAATGAAAATCACGAGAGCGAGATAAAGCGAGCCGATCAGTTTACCAAGGTTCACGAGGATGCCCAGACCCTGCGTGGCAATCGTATGCGCCATCGCTGCGCCTACGCCGACCGGCGCGAAGAGCATGACGTAATTCGTAAACTTGAACATGATCTGGGCGAGGCTCTCCATCGCCCGAATGATTGGTTTCCCTTTTTCCCCAACTGCTGAGACAGCAAGCGCGAACAGCACGCTGAACACGACGATTTGCAAAACGTCACCGCGCACCATCGCGTCGATCACACTCGAGGGAAACGCATGGACGATCGTTTCGACCAGACTCTTTGGATGACTTTGCTCGATTGTCTTAACTACGTCGGTGTTGCTGGCGGCGAGAGTTACGCCTGAGCCTGGCTTCGTGAAATTGACTACAGCCAACCCAATGAACAACGCGGCCGTTGTCACAACCTCGAAATAGATGAGCGCTTTCACGCCCATCCGTCCCACTTTTCGTAACGCACCTACGCCCGCGACTCCGACCACGATGGTCGAGAACACCAGTGGCGCTATGATGGACTTGATCAGGTTAATGAAGATGTCGCGCAAAAAATAAACCGCGTTCCCCCAATCGGGCCGCAGCCAGCCGATTAAACCCCCGACAACCAACCCGATCGTGATCTGAATTGTTAGCGAGGGCCGATACCATGGCCGACGAAAGCGTTGAGATTCCGTGGCAGTCACCGCCATGGTCATTAACACAAAGGCGAATTCAGGACAGCACGCGTTTCATCTCGTGCTCGGAGCACGGGCATCCTGTCTGCGGCGAAGCGGGTTTGCTGTGGCGAATCTGATTGGCCACCGGGCGTCTTGCCCGGTCCAGAAAGCAAACAGCAGGCAAGAAGCTCATCGACCCTCAGACAAGGTGTCGGTGCTACGCTTCAGTCGACCAGGCGTCGATTGATTTCCCCATACGCATCGACGCGCCGGTCCCGTAAAAATGGCCAATGCGTGCGCTGCTCGTTGATACGGCCCCAATCCACATCGGCCATCACAATCTCTTCTCCATCGACAGAACCTTTCGCGATGATTTCGCCGTCTGGTCCGCAGACGAAGCTTTGTCCCCAAAATTCAATACCATCGCCGCCTGCAGGCGCTTCGTGACCGACCCGATTCGGCACCGCGACATAGCAGCCGTTCGCGATTGCGTGACTGCGTTGGATCGTTTCCCACGCGGCATGTTGTGCTGCGCCGAACTCCTTCTTTTCCGAAGGGTGCCAGCCGATTGCCGTGGGGTAAAAAATAATTTCTGCACCGTGCAGCGCCGTCAGGCGCGCCGCTTCCGGATACCATTGATCCCAGCAAACGCAGACGCCGATCTTGCCGCGCGCTGTTCGCCACGCCTGAAATCCAAGATCGCCCGGCGCGAAATAAAACTTCTCGTGATACAGAGGGTCGTCCGGGATATGCATCTTGCGGTATTTGCCGAGCAATTTTCCATCCTCGCCGATGATTGCTGCAGTATTGTGATAAACCCCGGCGCTGCGTCTCTCGAAAAGCGAGGCAATAATCAATGCGCCGGTTTCGCGCGCCACTTCTGCCAACGCCGATGTTGATTTGCCCGGAATTTCCTCGGCCAGATAAAAATTCTTGTGGTCTTCTGTCTGACAAAAGTATTGGGACCGGAAAAGCTCAGGCAGACAAACAATCTGCGCGCCTTTTCCTGCGGCGTCGCGAATCATTTCAACTGCGTGCTCGAAGTTTTTCTCTGGCTTCGGACCGCAGCGCATCTGGATAAGCGCGATCCTTGTCATGTCAAACGAAGTCGAGACATCTCCAGTCATTTCAACAGTGAGAGATTCCTCGACTTCGCTCGGAATGACAAGAATGGCGGCTCACTTCACGGAGTTCGCCGGTACGATCTTCACGCTTTCTATGACTATGCGTTTCGTCGGCTTGCTCATTTCGCCTATGCCGTTGTTCGTGACCGGTGTGTCGCCGATTTTCTCCAGAACATCATCGCCTTTAATTAATTTGCCGAACGTTGTGTATTGCCCATCGAGTCGCCGAACGGGTGCCAGGCAGATGAAGAATTGCGAACCGGCCGAATCGGGATTAGTCCCGCGCGCCATCGAAATGACACCCCGATCGTGGGAATGATTGTTAAATTCGGCTTTGATTTTGTAACCGGGCCCGCCTTGTCCATAAGTGCTCTCTTTTGCGGGGTCTTTGGAATTCGGGTCGCCGCCCTGAATCATGAACCCTTTGACAATCCGGTGGAAGGTCGTGCCATCGTAGAACCCTTGACGCGCCAGCTTCTTGAAATTCTCGATCGTGTTTGGGGCGGCATCAGTCCAGAACTGCACCACCATTTCGCCTTCATTAGTTTTGATCACAGCGACGTCGTTTGAGGTACTCATAGGAGATGTTTCTTTCTTTTCTTCGGCGGCACAGACCGCCAGGCTTAACAGCAGGGCAAGCAGGATCGAAAATTTCATGCTGACAAATGGCACCAATGGGAGGTCATGTCGAGGTACGTCGAGACATCTCTTGATGATCAATCAGAGATTCCTCGCTTCGCTCAGAATGACAATGCTTTTCCGCTCCAACTGTTTAACGCTTCAACCATTCTAACGTGCTGAAGCCATTCGTCATTCGGATTTCGTCATTCATTCATGATATTCCTGCAAACTGCGCACCTGAACTTTGCGCTTTTGCAATGACTGGATTCCGTTCGCGCTCGCGAGCGCAGCACGCACCGTCGTCATGATCGGAATTTTCGTAGCCAGCGCCGCATTGCGAATGACCACTTCGTGCTCGCGCGGAATTTTCCCGCTCGGCGTGTTGATGATGAAATTGATGTCCCCGTTCTTGATGCGATCGAGGACGTTTGGGCGGCCTTCGTGAATCTTGAAGACCTTGGTCACTTTGATCTTCGCTTTCCTTAACGCTTGAGCGGTTCCGCCAGTCGAAATGATTTCGAAGCCGAGGTTCACAAATTCGCGCGCCACCGGGATCACCGCTTCCTTATCGGCGTCCTTAACGCTGATAAACACCTTTCCTTTTTTTGGCAGTGGCGGTGGCGCAGCCATCTGCGATTTTGCATAGGCAAGGCCGAGATCGATGTCCATGCCCATTACTTCTCCGGTTGATTTCATCTCCGGTCCCAGGGAAATATCGAGTCCTTCATAGCGGAGAAATGGAAACACCGCCTCTTTCACCGAGAAATGTTTCGGTACGATTTCTTCTGTGAAACCGAGTTCGCGCAATGATTTTCCGGTCATCACTTTGGCCGCGAGTTTTGCAAGCGGAACTCCGATGGCCTTGCTAACAAATGGAACTGTGCGCGACGCACGCGGATTTACTTCCAGGACATAAACGTCATCGCCCTTCACAGCGAATTGCACATTCATTAGACCTCGCACGTTTAATTCCCGCGCCATGGCCTTCGTGGCCGCGGAGATTTCGTCAACCACTTTCTGGGATAACGAGAATGTCGGAATCACGCATGCACTGTCGCCGCTGTGAATGCCTGCTTCCTCGATGTGTTCCATGATTGCGCCGATCACAGTCATTTCGCCGTCCGAGATACAATCGACGTCGACCTCAATGGCGTCTTCCAGAAAGCGATCGATCAGCACGGGACGATCAGGCGTTACCTCAATTGCGCTTGCCATGTAACGCTGAAGGTCCGCCTCGTTATACACGAGCTCCATTGCGCGTCCGCCAAGAACAAAGCTCGGCCTGACGAGTACTGGATAGCCGATTTTCCGGGCTATCCTGACGGCTTCTTCCGTGCTCGTCGCCGATCCGTTCGGTGTTTGGCGCAGACCAAGTTTGTCGAGCATCGCCGCGAACAAGCGTCGATCTTCTGCAGTCTCAATGCTTTCAGGTTGCGTGCCAAGGATCGGCACACCCGCCGCTTTCAATCCGCTCGCCAGATTCAGCGGCGTTTGGCCTCCAAACTGGACGAACACGCCCTCTGGTTTCTCCTGATCAAAAATGTTGAGCACGTCTTCGAGTGTGAGCGGCTCGAAGTAAAGTTTGTCGCTCGTGTCGTAATCCGTCGAAACGGTCTCCGGATTCGAGTTAACCATGATTGTCTCGAATCCGAGTTCGCGCAGAGCGAAGGCTGCGTGCACGCAGCAATAGTCGAATTCTATTCCCTGGCCAATTCGATTGGGTCCGCCACCGAGGATGATGACCTTCCGCTTGGCGCCATCGCGCCGCTCGTTCTCATCGCCATACGTCGAGTAGTAATAGGGGGTGTAAGCTTCAAATTCTGCCGCACATGTATCGACCAAGCGGTAGGTCGGCAAGACACCTTGCGACTTCCGCGTTGCGCGAATTTCGATCCCCGTCACCGCGTTTGCGACTGCGAGTTGCCGATCCGAGAAACCGAGCTTCTTCGCGCGGAGCAAAGCCTTCGTCTTCAAAGATTGAGTTTCGGCCACAATCTCCGCCAGATTCCGCAAAAACCACCTGTCGATCTTCGTTAGATCAAAGACTTCGTCGATCGACATTCCATCCCGGAATGCCTGGGCGATGTAAAAAATTCGTTCCGCGTTTGGGATCGCTAGTTTTAGTCGCAGCGTCTCAAGATCGACATCTTTGTCTGCACCGTCACCGCATAAACCGAAACGTTTGATCTCCAGACTGCGAAGCGCTTTTTGCAATGCTTCCTTAAACGTGCGCCCGATCGCCATCGCTTCACCGACGCTTTTCATCCGCGTCGTAAGCGTCGCGTCAGCTTGCGGAAATTTTTCGAACGTAAACCGCGGTACCTTGACCACGCAGTAATCGATGGTCGGCTCAAAGCACGCCGGCGTTTCACGGGTGATATCATTTTTGATTTCATCGAGCGTGTAACCGACTGCGAGCTTTGCGGCAATTTTCGCAATCGGAAATCCCGTTGCCTTGGATGCCAGCGCGCTGGACCGCGAGACGCGCGGATTCATTTCGATGACGACCATGCGGCCGTTGTCGGGATTCACCGCAAACTGAATATTAGACCCGCCTGTCTCCACGCCAATCTCGCGAATGACTGCGAACGCGGCGTCGCGCATCATCTGGTATTCCTTGTCGGTGAGGGTCTGCACCGGCGCGACGGTGATGGAGTCACCGGTATGCACACCCATCGGATCGAAATTCTCGATGGAACAGACAACCACGCAGTTGTCCCTCCGGTCGCGCATCACTTCCATCTCGAATTCCTTCCAGCCAACTAGCGATTCTTCGATCAAAACTTCGTGGACCGGTGACAGGTCGAGACCGCGTGCAACGATCGCGTCGAGCTCTTCGCGATTGTAGGCGATTCCGCCGCCGGTCCCGCCCAAAGTGAACGCTGGTCGAATAATGAGCGGGAATGCTCCGATCTCACCAACGATCCGATCGATATCTCTGAGGGAACGCGCCACGCCGGAGCGGGCTACGTCCAGTCCGATGCGCAACATCGCCTCCTTGAACAATTGCCGATCTTCACCTTTTGCTATGGCCTGGGCGTTTGCACCGATCAATTTCACACCGTGGCGCGCGAGCGCGCCGTTGCGGTTCAATTCCATCGCAGCGTTCAGCGCCGTTTGCCCGCCAAGAGTTGGCAAAATAGCGTCTGGTTTTTCGCGTTCCATGATCGCCTCGATCACTTCGGGTGTGATTGGCTCGATATAGGTGCGATCGGCGAATTCAGGATCGGTCATGATGGTGGCCGGGTTGGAATTCACGAGCACAACTTCGTAGCCTTCTTCTCGAAGTGCCTTGCACGCTTGCACGCCGGAATAATCAAATTCGCAGCCCTGTCCGATCACGATTGGACCGGAGCCGATCAGCAGGATTTTTTTAAGCTCGTTATTTCGCGGCATCTGCGCAGCGCGGATAGTAAACGAAATCGCGAGAAGTTCACGCGCGAAAGCTAGCGCGACTCAGGCTTCCAGCCGGTCGAGTCAGCCAAGACTGTCTAACCGCCGTTAAGCTACCTGCGCCATACGCTGCCGATCGAGCCACACTTTGCAGATGCTTTTGATGCGCGTAAGCACGTAATAGACAGTTTGGCTGCGGATACGTACAAGCTCAGTCCCCACGATTCGCGTGACGAAATCACTCGGCAGATCGAGAATTTCCTGCGGCGTCGAACCCTCGAGTCCTTTACAAAGAATCGCCGTCATGGAGCGGGTAAGTGTTTGCACTTCCGGCCCGAGGGTCATACGAATGTGCGCTCTGCCGCTTTCATCGACGTGCAGGTAAACACCGACCGTGTCCGTGCATTCCTCGTCTTTTCGAACATCAACAAGATCAAAGTTCTCGCCTTCGCGGGGCTCCTGCTTCTTCGCGCCGTCTGCGTAAGAAACAAGCGTCTCGCGCCGCTCATCCTCGGGGAGCGACTCGAAGAGATTGATAATCTTGTTTAGCTTCATTGGATACATCGGGAACCGGAATTTACCGTGGATTCGCGAAAATGGAACATAGGTCTCTGGCCTGTGCGGTAGGGCGGGCAGTCCGCTGCGCGCCTGTGGCTTCGTAGACGAGCGGCGCGCACAGGAGTGACGCGCCCTACCCGCGCTACGCCTCACGTGGGAAAACGATGCGAATTTGAAAACCTGCGCTACGCGGCTTTGCGAGGCAGCGCGTTTATGCCTAATTGCGTCATGAAGACTCCGATCAAAGTCGCTGTCACAGGCGCCGCTGGACAAATTGGTTATGCGCTTCTGTTCCGCATCGCATCCGGACAGATGTTCGGGCCGGACCAACCGCTGACACTCCATCTAATCGAAATTCCGGCTGTGCTCGGCGCGTTGGATGGCGTTGTAATGGAATTGCACGACTGCGCATTTCCGCTGCTCGAATCAGTTGTGCCCACGGCTAACCTCAATGAAGGCTTCCGCGACGTCAATTGGGCGTTGCTCGTCGGAAGCATCCCTCGCAAGGCGGGCATGGAGCGAAAGGATTTGCTGGGGATCAATGGCAAGATTTTCATCGGACAAGGTCAGGCGATCGAAAAGAACGCTGCCGCCGATGTGCGCGTGCTCGTGGTCGGAAATCCCTGCAATACGAATTGCCTGATCGCGATGAATAACGCAAAGGAAATTCCGCACGATCGCTGGTTCGCCATGACCCGGCTCGATGAAAACCGTGCCCGCGCACAGCTCGCGCACAAGGCCGGTGTTGGCATTGGTTCTGTCACAAACATGACCATCTGGGGCAATCACTCCTCGACGCAATTTCCGGATTTCTACAATGCCAGAATCGACAATCGTCCCGCGAACGAAGTGATCGGGGACGAAAAATGGTTAAAGGACCAATTCATTGCCACAGTTCAACAACGCGGCGCGGCAGTGATCAAAGCGCGAGGACTGTCGTCCGCGGGTTCCGCTGCAAACGCGATCGTCGATACCGTCTTTTCGCTCACCAACAACACGCCGGGGAACGACTGGCACAGTGTGGCGGTTTGTTCTGATGGAAGTTATGATGTCGAGAAAGGATTAATCTCGTCGTATCCAGTTCGTGTACGCGATGGAAAATGGGAAATCGTGCAGGGACTTCCGATCAACGATTTCAGTCGCGCAAAAATCGGTGCGTCGATAGCAGAGTTAAAAGAAGAGAAATCCCTCGTGGCGGAATTACTCGGCAACTAATCAGAACACCCCGTCATCCCGAACGAAGGGACGGACCTCGCCCACGCACTTTACGCCACACTATTGTACTAGGCGTGATCAACGCAATAGCGGGAGGTTCCTCCCTCCGCTCGGAACGACAACGATCGCCTACCGAGGAGTTGGACGGGGATGCGGAGTCGGGCGTGGCCTCGGGGGCGGGGCGTTGTGGGGATCGGCTTATGACATTGAGTGATGGCAATCGTGTCGATACGCCAGCCTTCCCCGGAGATGCTGTTATCGCTACCCATCCGCCAACGCAACACCATGTCGGGTCCCCACGTCACCCCTACATTTACAGTCGTCGTAATAAAGCCTCCCGAGTTGCCGGTCCATGCCTGGCGGCCAGCGAGGGGATTGCCACAACAGTTGCTAATTGTGCCATTGTAGCCGCCAGTCTCAGCCGCCGACCGTAAGAATGTCTTGGAATGTGTTTCCACCGTCAGTGCTGATCTCCAACACGCCACCGTCGAAGCCATCCTGAAAATTGAAGTTACTCCGGAACGTTATCTGCATAGGCTCGCCGCCTTCGACCAAAAAAATATTTGGCGAAACTAGCTGCTTATCGCTGATAGTGGCCGGATCATTAACGAACGCCGCGTTGGGCTGTGAATCTGATGGTGGCGTTGGCACTCCGGAATTGGACGTCATCCACGTCGCACTTGACCAACCAGGAGGCAACGTCGGTGGCGTCACGCCATCGAAGTTTTCCGTAAGAAGTGTGACTGGATTACAGATGCCTCCTACGCGATTATTTCCGGCAACGGCTAGGCTTATCGCCGTAACTGCAACCACGCTAGGAGCAGTTAGCAAGACCCAAAACCAAAGGGCACTCTTCAATTGCGTGCCGGTGAATGGGCACTTTAGATTCCTCATCATATTTCCAAGTGTATGACGATTGCTCTTTAACCAAGCGCGTAAACTGCTGTCAATCTTCTGTGTCCTCGCCTGACCTCGTCAGGTTCGCAACGCGTCAGGCTCGCCGGGCAACGATAGTCGAAAGCGTGTGTGTTTTTTCACGATGATGCTGCCGGAGAGCGCATCCTAGTCTTTGGGTTTGATTGCGTGGATTGCCACGGATGCAGGGAAGATCAGGCTTGTCAGGCTTACTTCGCGAAATCCGGCCTCGAAAAGCTCACACCAGAAGTCGGCGCCATATTCCGTTTGCACGACGCAATCGTCCCGGCTCACTCCCGGTTTTCCATGATAACTGGGAGGCAGATCACGACGCTTCCGCGTCAAGCGCCCAACAACAATCGGCACAGTATAAAACAAATGGCCGCCCGGTTTCAGAACGCGTATGGACTCTTTCAGGGCGGCTTTTGAGTCTGGAACGTGTTCCAACGTGTCGGAGTGCAGAATCACATCGATCGATGAATTCGCGAAGCCCATTTGCTGCATGTCGAGCTCGGGGAAGAAATGAAGCGCATGTTTGGGAAGGGCCTGAAGGAAAGGCGACAAATTTTTAGCTGGATTGATCTCAATGACAGTGAGCTGCCGAATCGCGGGATCATTGCGACAGAAATCTTTGAAACTACCAGTGAACCCGAACGCTCTGGTCGCCGCCGCGGCCAGAGTCATGGTTCTGAGATTATTTTTGCAGTCCGCGCAACAAAATCCCTGCTGCAAATCGATGTAAGCGACTTCGTCAGGCGACAACTCCCATTGCTCGATCAGTTCCGGCCACAGCACCGATTGGTTCGTGAACCGGTCGCCACCGCATACGGGGCAAATCTCCAAACTCGGCGCTGCCTCACCCATTCCGCCTAACGAGTATTCACCGGCTTCAGCAGCAGTCCCTGGCCAGTAGGTAATGATAAGATTTTGATGCCTTTTTCCTGCGCGAAACGATCCATCGCGATTTTCTGGGAGAGATAGCCGTAATAGGCGTAGTCATCGAGAAGCACAAACGCGCCCGGAACGAGACGCTCCCAAAAGAGCTGGATCGCTGCGATTTCGGGCATCGAGCAATTCATATCGAGATGCAGGTAGGCGATCTTCTCTGCGCGGACCTGCGACAGGGTTTCGGGAATCGATCCTTCGATGAGGAAGATATTTTTCCATTGAGAAAAGTTGGCCCGCACCTCTTTGATCCCCTGGATATAAAATCCGGAAGCCAGGCTCTTCTTGTTCTTCTCGACCGCGCCTGAGGCCTTATCTGCAGGTGAAACAAATCGTTCGTCCAGGCCACGAAAAGTATCCAGCAGGTAAAAGCGTTTTCCCAGAGAATCCCAATCCAGGTATTCCATAATTGCCGACGAAAGAAAGCCACGGTTTACGCCGCACTCCACGAAATCGCCTTCGAGGCGCGCCGCACCGGCAGCGGCCCAAAGACCGACGTGAACCCGCCAATGCCATCGATAATCGTCACCTGCCGCGCGAACGCCGCGCGCGTAGGCTTTTTGAAAGGCTGGATCATCCATGAATTCATGATTGTGAATCGACCGAAGCCCGTCCTGATCATAGACATGGCCTTCGGCGTGTGAAGCAGCGGGGGGGACCGCAGGCTTTGCCGGAGCGACGTTGCCCTGTAGGTTTTTGCCGAACGCACTTTCTAGTCCAGCATTCCAGGTCAGGGCTTTGTTCTTGAACCAGCCAGAATCAAACTTTGACGCGGCGAAAAGCGCCCATGTTTGCCGGGGATGTTTCCATTCCAGGAGTTCGAATCGCAAACCTGCTTCTGCCGCAGCCTGTCGCAGTGTGGCTGGCCGGTAATTCACACACCCGGGATAGATCCAGCCTTTGGTTGGCGAGTCCTCTTCACCAGGCAAAAATGTAGCAACCAGGGCTCCGTCTTCGGCAAGCGAGCGCGAAATTGCGGACAGCCAGCCTTTGATCAGATCTAGACCGCAGTGACTGAAGATCGATTGAGCGACAACGAAATTGAATGAGATTTTCGCCTGCGCAATCGCTTCGGGCGAATCGGAAAAGAAGAATTCCGGGCGCTTGATTTCCAACAACGCTTCGCCAAGCTCGCGCTTAATTCCTTCATCGACCAGCCATTGATTTGGTTCCACGCCAAAATACTTTCCGCGATTGAGGTACGGAATCAGCAGGCGGCCGATTCGAAGAGAGCCGCATCCGACGTCAAGCAGCGAATGATGTTGGCGCAGCCCAAGCGTGGTCAGCAGATTGAAGGTCATCGCTGCGATCAAATCGTAATCTTCTGGAGGTCCGACGTAAGCGCGGTAATGCGCGTCTCCCGGTTTGAGGCCTTCGCCCAAACTTTCCTGCGGCAGGTCCATGTTAGTCGATGCGTTTTAAAGTCGCGTGGTCGAAACCCTTTAGTGCGTCCCGTGGCTGATCAGGAAATCCGACCACGCCGCGAGATCGGTCGAATTGATAGATTCGCGTTCGGGGACGTTCGCGGAATGGAAATGTGCGAAGCTTGTCGCCATCGAGAGCGTCCAGCCCGCCCGGGACGCGGCACGCTTGCACGGCCAAAGCATGCAGGTCGTTCCTGATCTTAGATGCCGACGCCACACAGTTTGAAAGCTCGTTGGGATCCTGCTTGAGATTGAAGAGCTGTTCCCGTCCGCCGTTCGCCATAAAAATATATTTCCACTCATCGGTCACTACCATGAGTTTAAAATCGTGTGAGCCGGGAGGTTCCACCATCCCGATAAGATAGTCACGCCCCCCGCACTCGCCTCGCAGCATTTTCAGAATGTTCGTACCTTCTCGCACGTCGCATTCGCCGGCCGCCTCAGTCGCGATTCCGAACAGGTCTGCAAGGCTGATTAACTCATCCCGTACTGCTTTCGCGGGGAGCATGTTTGGCCAACTGAGCAACAAAGGAACGCGGCATGCAGCGTCGAAGAAGTTTTGTTTCTGCCAGCCGTGATGATCGCCCAGTAGATCGCCATGGTCCGAAAAAAAACAGATCAGAACATTTTTCGCGTTCGGGCGCTCTTCGACCGCATCGAGAATTCGTCCAAGACAATGATCCAAATAACTGATCTCGCCGTAGTATCGGGCTTTCACGATTCGCGCTAGCGCAGGGTTGATTGCGTCTGCCCAAATCGCGTATCGCATAAAGGGAATTTCGTCGTCGAGGTGATCTTCCTCGACCTTCCCGAGAACGATCTCCGGCATTCGATCAGGATCGTACATCCGATTGAACGGAATTGGGGGGGCGAGCGGCGGATGCGGGCCGACGAATGATATAAAACCAAAAAAAGGCCGGGAATTATCTGACTTTGCGATCTCCTCCACGGCGCGATCAGCTGTCCACCATTCGACGCCTAACTCAGCCGGAAGCGGACTGCGCTGCGGAAGGTAATACATTTCGCTGCGTTCTCCGAACGGCTGCTCAAGGAAATCGAACGCTGGATGCTCCCGCGTCAGCCACGAACCGTAGTCGTCACCTTCGCGCGCTGGCGGATGATAAGTCTCTTCGCTGCGCCAGAGCCTTTCGTAACCGACGTCCTCATTCCAGGGATATGTATGAAACTTTCCGATTCCAAAAGCCCGGTATCCCAAGCGCGACATTGTGCGCCCCAGATACGGACCGCAACGCACTTCCATTTCAGCGGCCTGCCCCGCCGCCGCTTTTGGTATTGCATTGCTAAAGGC
>JBEDUS010000019.1:0-2308 GCA_040414975.1 Candidatus Udaeobacter sp. | reverse complement strand
GTCATAACGAAGGGCGCTATGAAATTATCACTGCGTTCGAATCGTTTCACGGGCGGACCCTGGCAGGGATTGCCGCAACCGGCCAGGAGAAGGTCAAAAAAGGCTTCGAGCCAATGGTCGCGGGATTTCGACAGGTCCGATTCAACGATCTCGAAGCGATGGGAGCCGCAATCACGAAATCGACGGCTGCGATTTTGATCGAAGCAATCCAGGGCGAGAGCGGAATCACGATGGCAACTCGAGAATATTTGCTCGGTCTGCGGAAACTATGTGATGAACACAACCTGCTCCTCCTGCTCGACGAAGTGCAGTCCGGCCACTTTCGGACTGGCAGATTTCATAGTTGGCAGTGCATTCTCGATCAGGATGTCGATTTTTTGCCCGACGGAATCTCGATGGCGAAGGCGCTCGGCGGCGGTTTTCCGATCGGCGCATTTTGGGTGCGGGAGAAATTTGCCGGTCTGCTCTCGGCCGGCACACACGCATCGACATTTGGGGGAACGCCGCTGGCTTGCGCTGTGGCCTTGCGCATCCTCGACGTAATTGAGCGTAATGATCTCGCCAGAAACGCGCGGCAAATTGGCGAATTCTTACTGCATGGATTGCGTGAAGCGAAAAAGAGAAATCCGAACGTTGTGCGTGACGTCCGGGGGCTCGGATTAATGATTGGCATCGAATTCGATCCAAAGTTTTCAGCGATCGAGATTGTAAAACGACTTCATGAAAAAGATCTTTTGACTGTTCCGGCTGCAACCTCGGTCATTCGCTTGTTGCCGCCTTTGAATTTGCGCGAAGAGGAAGCCCGCCAGGGATTGCACGCGATTGAAGAAGTAATCGCCGATCTATGCGAGCAGAAGAAAAAGGCAGAGGAAGACACAGATGAAACATCTGCTTAGCATCGAACAAATTTCGCCCGAAGAGATCGAAGCGGTGTTGCGACGAACCGCCGAACTCAAGACGAATCGGGGACGAATTTCCTCAAGGCCCCTGGCAGGACAGACCTGGGCGTTGCTGTTTTCCAAGCCGTCAACTCGTACGCGCGTTTCCTTTGAAGTGGGTATCCGCGAGCTGGGTGGGGACTCGATTTACATGAACGCGGCGGACGCACAATTGGG
This sequence comes from Candidatus Udaeobacter sp., assembly GCA_040414975.1. Lineage (GTDB taxonomy): Bacteria > Verrucomicrobiota > Verrucomicrobiia > Chthoniobacterales > UBA10450 > Udaeobacter. The sequence continues at coordinate 1,193 of JBEDUS010000019.1, read as the reverse complement.
CCGCGGCGAGTTGATCAAGGATACAGCCCGCGTTCTCGCGCGGATGGTTCATGGCGCGGTTATTCGAACCTATGCGCACCGCGACATTGAAGAGTTCGCGGAGTTTTCCGGGGTGCCGACAGTCAATGCGCTGACAGATGATGAACATCCATGCCAGATTCTGGGCGACATTTTCACAATCCAGGAAAAACGAGGCACGATTGAGAACAAAGTGGTCACATTTGTCGGCGACGGCGCGGCTAATACGGCGCAATCATGGCTCTTTGCCGCGGGAAAACTTGATTTTGAATTGCGGATCGCGTCTCCGAAACGGTACCAACCTGACTCGGAGCTTCTGAAGCGCGCCGGGGGCCGCGTGATGTGCATGGAGGATCTACAGGAAGCAGCGCGCGGCGCTGACGTGCTCTACACCGACATCTGGGTCTCGATGGGGCGCGAAGGCGAGGAAGCGCGACGCGAGGCCGAACTAGGTCCTTATTGGATCAATGAGCCTCTCGTGAAGCTCGCGAAACCAGACGCGTTGGTGATGCATTGTTTGCCGGCCCATCGGGGCCAGGAAATTGACGAAAGAACTCTGGAAGCGAACGCGCAAACCATTTTTGACCAGGCGGAAAACCGGCTCCACGTGCAGAAGGCGATTTTGGCGGAATTGGCAAAGACGGATTGAGAAGCGCCGGAGCGACGGGATGACGTCCTAGACGGACTCCAATTGGCTTCCGCCGTAAAACGTTATCGATCTACCCAGAAAATCTCATTTGGCGGAACCTGAATGCGTTTCAGGGTTGCAATTCCGAACCGAGCGGTAATGTCTGATCGCGCTTGGAGCACCGTATTTACGAATCTCTCTTTCGTCTGTTCGCGTTTGTTCTTGGCGCGGCAGTCGGTTCGTTTTTGAACGTCTGCATTTATCGCTGGCCGGCCGATCTTTCGATCAACAAGCCACGTCGCTCCTTTTGCCCAGCCTGCAAACAGCCGATCCCCTGGCACCAGAATCTGCCATTGATCAGCTGGATTTTGCTCCGCGGACGTTGTGCAAATTGCGGCGCGAAAATCGCCTTTCGCTATTTCGCGGTGGAACTGATCACAGCGCTGCTGTTCCTTGCGGTCTGGCAGAGCTTTCCCTGGCAGATGGCGATCGCGTACTGGATTTTTGTTTCCCTGCTGATCGTTGGAACATTTATCGATCTAGAACA
>JBEDUS010000018.1:0-7782 GCA_040414975.1 Candidatus Udaeobacter sp. | reverse complement strand
TGACGCATGCATCTCTGGCGATGACCAGCGGGGAAACCGCGCGTAAAGAATCAGCACGATCACGCACGGCAATTTCATCGCGCCCTCCTTGTGCAGCGCGCCGCTGGAGACGCACCTCTGGCGAAGCATCCACGTAAAATTTATAGGGTGTCTCTGGAAAGACGACTGAACCAATATCGCGGCCTTCCACGACCAGATCGTGGCTGATTGCGTGCTCATGCAAATTCTCCGCAACGATCTGGCGAACCACAGGGAACTGACTGATCCGTGCAACGGTTTCATTCACGCAGTCATCACGTAGGTGCTCTCCAGGATCCAAGCCATTAATCACAACGCGCGATTCATTATCTTGCAGTGCGCCTGTGATAGCGGTCGATCGAACGGACTCCGTGAGGCGCGCGCTGTCTTCGGTATCGATTCCTTTCTGCAGGATGTGCCACGTGATCGCTCGATAAATGGCGCCGGAATTGACATACACAAACCCAAGCTTCCGCGCGAGTTCTCGTGCGACACTGCTTTTCCCAGACGCCGCCGGGCCGTCAATGGCAACTACCCGATGAAACTCTTCCTGCATCCCGCAAATTAGCGCGGCGAAAAGCTGTCGGGCAAGCCGCCAGTGACTTACACGCAAACCCAGAATGCTTCAGGCGTCACGCTTCTTCCTCCGCCGGTCCGGGCGTAAGGGAACCGATCACAGGCGTGCTGATCTGCATCCGTTTCGGATTTGTGAATTCTTCAAGTACGGTTTCAAATCCGGGATAAGATTCGCGAATACATTCGGCGTCCTGAACGATGGTTTCGCCGTCAGCCAAGAGACCTGCAATCGCAAACGCCATCGCGATCCGATGGTCGCCAAAACTCGCGACACGGGCGCCATGAAGAGGGGCGGGACCAAAAATCTCGAGGCCATCATTCATTTCAGATACTTTCGCTCCCATGGCACCCAGATTGTGGGCGATCGCCGCGATGCGATCGCTTTCCTTGACCCGCAATTCTTCTGCGTGGCGAATAGTCGTTTTGCCGTCTGCAAGAGCACCGGCGACTGCTAAAATCGGCAGTTCATCAATAAGCTGAGGCACTTCCTTACCCTGAATGACGGTGCCTTTAAGCGGAAAACCGGTGACTTCGACAATCCCGTACGGTTCGACTTGATCGATGTCCTCAATCGCCTCGCGCACTTGCGCGCCCATTCGAAGCAGAACACCGAGTAGCGCCGTTCGTGTGGGGTTTAAGCCAACATCGCGAATGAGCAGATGCCCTCGCCGTTGCGCCGCGGCGGCAACCAACCAAAACGCCGCTGAAGAGATATCGCCTGGGATGGCAAAGTCGCGCGACTCCGGGACCTGGTCGCCGAAAACGGTGACGCTGCCATTCCCGTCCACGGCTGTTCGAACCAGGAAATAATCAAACATCATTTCCATATGATTCCGAGTCGGTGACGACTCGATCACAGTAGTCTTGCCTTTGGCAAAGAGGCCGGCCAGCAGCAGAGCGCCCTTGACCTGTGCGCTTGCAACCGGCGATCGATAACGAATGCCACGCAAGGAGCCGCCCTGAATGCGGAGCGGCGGCGTCTCCTCCGGACCTTCCGCTGCAATGTCTGCACCCATCTGACGAAGCGGCGTAATGATGCGGTCCATCGGACGTTTTGACAACCCCGGATCGGCCACCAGGCGACTCTCAAATGTCTGCCCAGCAAGCAGCCCCGCGAGAAGGCGCATGGTGGTGCCGGAATTGCCGCAATTGATTTCATTCTTCGGAGGCGTAAGAACCCGTTTTTTTCCATGAACGATCAAGGTGGCTGGCTCTGGCTGTTCGATCTTAATCCCAAGGGTGCGCAGTGCGTTCACTGTGTGCATACAATCTTCGCTTGGAAGAAATCCATTGAGAGTACACACTCCGTTCGACAAGGCGGCGATGATTACCGCGCGATGCGAGATGCTTTTATCGCCCGGTACAGCAATCTCGATGTCAATCCGAGGTGCCCGTTTTACCCGCAACTCCATAAATACAAGGAAACCTATGTGATGGCCGAACTTGCTACAACGAAAGGCGCTGCGCTAATTCAGCGCCAAATACCAGGATCCAGGATCAGCCTCCAACGCGCTCAAGGAAACCCAAGTTACGGAACAAGGAAGATTTTGTCCGTGTACGGATCTTTAACTTCCGTTCCCGGAGGAAATCCTTCGACATCGATATACTTGCCCGGTGAATAAGGACTCTCTACGAGGTGAGGCTTGCCAGGAACGGGAATTCCGTACGGATAGTCCCCCTTTGCAACTTTGGTCGGGGCGGCTGTCGGAGGGGGTGGAGCTGCTGCGGTTTCCGCCGGTGGCGTACTCGAAGGTTGAACCGGTCCATTTGGATTGAATGGCTGTTGCGGTGGCGGGTATTGTTCGGGTTGTGTAGCGGGATAATTCGCAACCCGATGTCGGGAAGGCGGTGGCTGCGGCTCTTCACTGCATGAGCCGACAAGGAAGGCCGTGAACAGAGCAAGCGACAATGAGAATTTCATAAATGGAATTACTGCAATAATCGTATCCGCGGTCCGAGTCGTTGCCAATCATTAAATCGCTTTGGTTCACACTTCGGGCGCTTTCGCAAAAACCGTTGTGGATACAATGGCGGTTCGCCTTCGATCCGAATCTAAGATAGAGATGTCGACGGCAAACAACTCCCACACAGAAATCTTGATAGTGGACGATGACGCTTTGAGTCGCAAAATCCTGGCGCAAGTGCTAACCTCCACCGGCTACAGTTGCCGCATGTGCAGCAACGGCAGTGAAGCTCTGAAAATAATCCACGCCCAGCCACCTTCGCTTCTGCTGCTCGACTTCGACATGCCAGGGGCAAATGGCGCCGAAGTGCTAAGACAGCTTCGCTCGGATCAGCAGCAGGCAGTCGCACAGTTGCCGACGATTATGCTGACCGCGCACGGAAGCGAGGAAAGCGAAATCTCTTGTTTACAAGCCGGCGCAGACGACTTTGTGACAAAACCGGTCAATGCCGAGGTGTTGCGTGCGAGAATCGAGACCCAGCTTCGTCTCCGCTCCATGAGGCGGCAATTGGAGAGGCAAAATGACGAACTCGAACACTGGCGCCGCGACCTCGAGCGTGATCTGGCTGCAGCGCGTTCGACGCAGCAATCGTTAATTCCGCAAAAGCCTTTGGTGATGCCTGGTTGGGAGGTAGCAGCTTGTTACCGCCCGGTGATCCAGGTAGGCGGCGATATCTATGGCTGGCTACGAATGAAGGATGGCCGGATCTTGTTTTGGATTGCTGATGGTTCCGGTCACGGGGCTGCTGCTGCGCTGCTTACCACGCTGGCAAAACTTCTCTTTCACCATGGCAGTGGGGAACACGACAGGCCAGCTCAGGTAATGAAAGCAGTTAACGATGACTTTCGCAGCATCTTTGGCGGTCGCTCCTTCATGACGGCGATGTGCGTCGCGATCAATCAGACAACTGGCAGCGCCTGGGTTGTGGGAGCGGGTCATCCCCCGCTTCTCGTCGTCCGCCATGACGGTGCAACGAAATCGATCGCATCGGTCGCGCCTCCGTTGGGCTTTATCGAACGCACCGAGTATGCGGAAATCGCTCTCGACCTTGAGCCAGGGGATGCTTTCCTTCTCTATACGGACGGCTTGTTTGGCTCGTCGAAAAATGAACGGAGTCGGTTGACGCCACAGCAGCTGGAAAAAATGCTGGATCACTCCGCGCCAACTGCAGAAGCATTTCTCAACAGAATTTTGGCGCAAGCAGCTCCAAATAACTCTGAAAACTCCTTGTCCGATGATCTGACAGCCCTGGCCGTCCGCCGAATGGCACGGCAATAAATTTTTCGTTTGCCTAAAATTAGTGTTGCTCTCTCCCCAGCGAAACGTTAATCAGCCTGCATGCCGAAAACCAAAAAGAAAACTTCCAAGCGCAAACCGAATCCCGCCTTCATGAGACCGGTCCAGCCTGACGATAAGCTTGCTGCCATTGTCGGCTCGCAACCGCTACCACGCTCCGAGCTTACCAAAAAGCTCTGGAACTACATCAAGAGGCACGGTTGCCAGGATAAAAAGAAACGAACAATGATCAACGCCGATGACTCACTCAGGCCGGTATTCAATGGTAAGAGCCAGGTGAGTATGTTCGAGATGACCAAGCTCGTCTCGAAACACCTTCGGTAGATCGCAAACCCGTTGATAGCCCGGCGTTCGTTCGCCGGGCTATTTGCGGACTGGAAAAAATAATTACCGCGCTGGCGGTGATGTGCCGCTCTTGCGCCGGGAAGTATTTCCATCGAATGTGGTAACGTGAAAACCTACCGTTTTTTCCTTTTCGCCGTCGCGGCCTCTGTCTTTATCTGCAAACCGTTCGCCAGTGGGGAGGAGTCTGGTTGGCTTACTGACTACAAGAGAGCACAGCAAGAGGCCAAGGCTGGTAACAAATTCCTGTTGCTTGATTTTACCGGCTCAGATTGGTGCGGCTGGTGCAAAAAGTTCGACAAGGAGGTTCTGCTACAGCCGCAATTTAAGGACTTCGCGCGAGACAATCTGGTCGTCGTCGAAGTCGACTTCCCGCGGGCCAAACAGCAAAGTCTCGAAGTGAAAAGGCAAAACCGCGATCTTGCGCAGCAGTATCAGGTTATGGGATTCCCGACTATTGTTGTGCTGAGCGCCGACGGACAAAAGCTTTGGCGCTATGACGGTTTTTTTCCCGACGGCCCTGACGCATTCATCGCGCAACTGCAGAAATTGCGGAAAGGCTGACTGCGCGTTGCTTTCTGCCGCGGATAAAATCGGCTGACCGCTTGTCGCTCTCATCCCAAGCGAGGCAACCGCTTGCGTAACCGGCAGCCTCTGCTAGATACCGCATTCACCTTCGGCGACAAGTTCCGACTTATGTCTCCTTATCGTTTGCTGTTCTTTTGTTTCGTCACATTAAGCATCACCCTTGGGCTTGGAGCAGAACCCACATCAGGGAAACGAGGTGCAGCGCGAGAGACTCGGGCGGAACCGGAGGAACCCAGCATTACATTCAGCTCCGTCCATGTCGACGAGCCTTACATCGCGATGACGTTTGACGACGGACCAAGCGCGACCCTGACCCCAAAATTACTGGATTTGCTGGCGGCGCACCATATCAAGGCGACCTTTTTCGTGATTGGGGAAAACGTCGCGGAACATCCTGAGATCGTTGCTCGGGCTGCGCAGGAAGGTCATGAGATTGGGAACCATAGTTGGTCCCATCCAAATTTTGGTAAAATGTCCGACGAAAGCGTTCGCCGCCAACTCCAACAAACCGACGACGCAATCAAAAACGCGACAGGCAAACGTCCCACGTTGATGCGACCGCCTTATGGATCACTCACGGCCCGCGAGAAGCGTTGGATTCATGACGAATTCGGTTACGACATCATTCTTTGGGATGTTGATCCGTATGACTGGAAACGACCCGGTCCGGCTGTCGTCCGCAATCGCATTCTTAAAGAGACGCGGCCGGGTTCCATTGTGTTATCGCACGACATTCACCCGGGAACGATCGAAGCGATGCCTTCCACTTTCGACGAGCTCGAGGCCAAAGGATTCAAATTCGTCACAGTGTCTGAATTAATTCACATGGCGACCCCCCGACCTTCTCATCCGAATCCGCAATCAAGTGGAAACGTCCCACCGGGCGCTGTCGCATCCCCTTCTCCGACTCCTTCCCCAAGGTCTTCGCCAACCGGCTAAATGGTCGCCTTATAGGCCTACTTTTTCGCCGCGCCAACGCCGCGATCTGCCATCCGTTGCTCCGTCTGACGGCGAGCAATAACGAAGTGATTATTTTCGCCGTAGCTTCGCCAGGGGCCCGAAGGCACGTCACGGATTTCGATGAATTGCCAATCCGTCACGTCAGTTGGCGCCAGTCCAAGGTAATCGCGCACAGCTGGTGAAACATCCAGCCCGGCACCGTGGTTGAGATTTGGCTTCGGGCGCTCATTTCCAAAGACGTACTGAAAATGGTCCGTGCGGAACGGACCGCAATCCTCCCATTGCGCATAACAGGTGCGATTGCCTTTGCGAATCGCGACCCAGCGATCTCGGCATACCGACTGCCCCTGCCCCCTGTAGTCATGTTTAAACCACGGAATAACCAGCGGGGCTTCCGGTTTGAACTGACCGTGCGTTACATCATTGTACGGCAACGCACAGTAAAAAGGGTTCAGTTTAGGAATAAAAGCTACCGGAATGTAATTCCGCCGTGCACCGGCATCAGGGGTATCGGTTCCGCCATAATTCTCCGCCCAATTAAAGTCCCAGCAACTTTTGTAGTTTGGAACTGGATTGTTGCCTCCCGCTTCTTCGCCGACCCAGAAAACCGTTGTCACAATGTTGGTCTTCCACGGATAACGCTGCACTGCAGGACGCGAGCTGGTCGGGATAAAAACCTGCGGCTCTACTTTAAGCAGTGCCTGTTCACGTAGTTTCATCGCGTACTTCGCAAAGTCTGCCGCAGTCGCATACGGCGAAGTGGATTGCTCGTCGGCTTTAGCCGCGCTTGCAATCCCCAGACTCAAACAAGCCGCCAGAAGTCTCCTCATCTTCAAACGCCGCCACCTTCTACCCGATTCCCCACTCTTAGGCAAACCGAAATTCCGGGGATCCGATATGAATGATCGTCGCATGATCTGAATGATTTGTCGCATGATCCTTGGACTGCGCGAGGGTACGCAATTTCAAAGAAACCGCTACCGACGCTGCCGACTATAGCACTAGCCGCGGCTCAGCACAGTGTCGAGTTTGAAGTGAGAATCGTCCGCCTTTGGGTAATCCAGGGTGTAATGGAGCCCGCGGCTTTCTTTTCGGCACAGTGCCGAATCGACAATCAGGGCTGCCACCGCCGCAAGGTTGCGCAACTCTAAAAGGTCCACGGATACTTTGAAATTCCAATAGAACTCACGAATCTCGCGCTGAAGGTTTCGTAGCCGCGCGCTGGCGCGCTGCAGCCGTTTATCAGTGCGCACAATTCCCACATAATCCCACATTAAGCGTCTGATCTCATCCCAATTGTGATAGATCACAACCAGTTCATCGACGTCCTGCACATTGCCAGATTTCCACTCCGGCAATCTGATCTGGCGTTTTGAATCCGATCGCATCCCGGCGGCATTGGTCGCGGCGCGATGCGCAACGACTAAACCTTCCAAAAGCGAATTGCTCGCAAGCCGATTCGCTCCGTGCAACCCAGTACACGCGACTTCGCCAATGGCATAAAGCCCGGGCAAACTCGTCGCACCGTTCACGTTCGTTTTGATTCCGCCGCATTGATAATGCGCGGCCGGCACCACGGGAATCGCCTGCTTCGCAATATCGATCCCGAAGCGCAGACATGTTTGATAAATGTGCGGGAAACGCTGTCGAATGAATTCCGGTGATCTGTGAGTGATATCCAAAAATACGCATTTGGCGCCTGAACGTTTGATCTCCGCGTCAATTGCGCGCGCTACAATGTCGCGCGGCGCGAGCGAACCGCGTGGGTCATAGCGCTTCATGAAATCTTCGCCACGATTGTTTCGCAAAAGACCTCCCTCACCGCGCACCGCTTCCGAAATGAGAAACGATTTCGCCTCTGGATGAAAAAGGCAGGTAGGATGAAATTGGATGAATTCCATATTTGCAATATCCACGCCAGCGCGCCATGCCATCGCCACACCGTCACCGGTCGCGATCGCCGGATTCGTTGTGTACAGATAGACTTTGCCGCAACCACCGGTCGCAAGCACGACTCGATCCGACCGGATGGTCTCTA
>JBEDUS010000017.1:0-6100 GCA_040414975.1 Candidatus Udaeobacter sp. | reverse complement strand
ATCACCTTAGAATCGCGGATTGCGGATTGGGGATCGCGGTTCGCGCGGACTGCTGGGCGCTTGCCGCGTCTTAGGGTGGAGGCGGATTTTCTTCCCGCCGCATACGCATCTTCGATCGCCGTCAACTCATGGGCGAGCTCCTGGTCGGGCGCTTTGGGGCGCGGCCTTTTCCCGCGCGGCTTGCCGTAATGCTTTCGGACATAATCCGTCATTTCGGCCAGTGAGGTTCCGGCAAAGAAAATATTATCGACGCCTTTGCGCTTCATTGCTTCGGCGTCTGCATGCGTGATCGTTCCGCCGCCACCCCCAAAGACTTTGATGTCGTTCGCGCCGCGTTTTCGCAAAAGCTCAACAACTTCGGCAAAGAACTCGATGTGGCCGCCGTTGTAGCTCGAGATGCCAATGGCACGCACGTCCTCCTGGATTGCAGCGCGTACGATGTCGCCTACAGAGCGATGATAACCAAGGTAAATGACTTCAATGCCGTGCCGGATGAATTCCAGATTGATCGTGTTGATCGCGCTGTCATGTCCGTCGCAAATCGGGACTGCCGTCAGAGTTCGAATGGGTGAAGCCATCGGAAAAATCTAGCGTTGAATCGTTAAATCGTTAAATCGTTAAATGCCTGATCCACTCGATTTCAGCGGCAAAGTTGTGCTCGTCACCGGTAGCTCGCGCGGCATTGGCGCCGAAATGATCAAAGCATTCGGTCGATGCGGCGCTCGATGCGTGGTGAACTACATAGCTGACGCGCAGAGACAAAATAAGACCGACGCCACCAATGTGGCCGATGAACTCAATGAGCCGCTGGTGATTGAATGCGACGTGACGCAACCGACGCAGGTCGAGGCGATGATGACACAAATACAGGATCGCCATGGGGGCCTGGATATTCTAGTAAACAATTCGGGGATCATCAGTGATCGCACGATCAAGAAAATGTCGGTGGAGGATTTTGAGAGCGTGGTGCGCGTAAATCTCACCGGCACATTCACAGTTACACAAAAAGCCGGCGCGATTCTACGCAATGGCGGGCGGATCATCAATATGTCGTCCGTTAGCGGACAGCTTGGCTTGTTTGGCCAGGCAAATTATTCCTCGAGCAAGGCGGCGATCATTGCGCTCACGAAAGTTTCGGCGCGGGAGTTTGCGCGGCAGAACATCACTGTGAATGCCATTGCGCCTGGCTTTATAGATGTCGGCATGAGCAAAGGCATGCCCGAGGAAGCGACGCAGAATTTCATAAGGCAAATTCCTCTTGGCCGTCTCGGTGACGTAGGCGAAATTGTTAACGCGGCGCTGTTTCTAGCTTCCCCGATGGCTTCATACATTACGGGGCACGTATTGAACGTAAACGGCGGCTTCTACATGGGCTGATCCGGGCTCGTGAAGAGGACAACCGCGGGCAGGAACTAGTCCAGCTTTTGCACGAGCAGCCAGACCAGGGCCGAAAGCATCGCCGCGAAAGTCGATAACACGAACGTCGCCCGCTTGGTCTGACGTATTTTGAAGGCAGGCTTCGGAATGTCGTCGTGAATATGACTCGCTTCGAACAGTTTCATCAGCGCAAACGCGACAACGAAACCGACGGCAGCCCACTTCAAGCATCCCAAAAACAGGTCAAGCATCCCGGTCGGACTGTAGCCCAGGCCACCGGTCTGCTCAACCGTCTTTGAATTTTCGGCAGGGCCATAGAACCAGTAGTAATGGTGTTGTCCGGGGCTCTTGTGCCCATTGCTGATTTTTTGCCCCAAAAACGCGTTATTCCTTGGAAATGCGTTGACTGTGATTCACCCGTTTGTTTACGCTCGCTGTCATGAAAAGATTCCTTATCCTGTTCTTTGCAATCGGACTTGCCAGCATTTGCGCTGTGCAAGCTCAATCGCCCAGCCCTGGCGAGTCGCCTGCAAAACATCGTGGACGCAAGAAAGCCGAAACGACGGCGTCAACCGGCGAAACCGCTGCGTCACCTGCGCCTGGAGAGTCGCCTGCTGGTGCACCAAAAACGAGACGCGGTCGCAAAACGGCGGAGGCCGGCGCAGAAGCCAGTCCGGCAGCAGCGCCCGCCGCGTCGCCCGGAGCCACTTCAAGGGCAAGGCGCAGTCGCAAAACGGCGGAGGCGACGAGCCCTTCACCATCGCCAGGCAAATTCTCGCTGGGCGACTTGTTCAAACCAAAGAGTTCCGCTGCAGCCAGTCCGACAGGTGCGAGCGGTGCGGCTGCACAGAACAGAAGCTCTCAGGCAGCGGCTAACCCAGCGGCGCCCGGCGGTGGCCACGGTCTGGTGTGGGTGAACACCGAAACGCATGTGTTCCACAGGGAAGGCTCGCGCTTTTACGGCAAGACCAAGAAGGGGAAGTACATGACTGAAGCCGAGGCGGTCCAAGAAGGAAACAGGGCCGCAGCCAAGGGCGAATAAACCGGAAAAAAGTCGGCTGAATCCGGTCCAATTCAAAGTTGGGCCCTCCGTGGTGGCTGCGCGAGCTACGCTCCCGCAGCTTTCGCGGTCATTGTTCGATCAGGTTTTGCAGCGCGTCAGCTAATGTCTCGAAAGTGGCGATTTGGATTTCGGGACCGTAGTGGAATTGCGACAGAATGTTGAGTCCGATGTCCTTGTGCGGATCGGGCATCACTCGTGTCACAGAGGCGACTCTTTTTTCAGCAAGCGCGTCCATAATCTCGGCAATGTGATGCGCCGCTGCCGGATCCATTGATTTCAACCAGCGGAAATCGGCAAGAACGCGGAAGCCTGGCGCAACATCGCGCAAGAGCTCGCGTACCTCCCGTGCGGCAAGCTTTGCTTGACCCGCTGTGACTTGTTGGAGAGCGCTGATTATCAGGAGACGTTTTGATTGATCGATCTCAACTGAATACATTCTTCGTGATCACACGATGCGGTCAACGCCGCAAGTCTGCCCCCTGATTAGCGGTAAATTTCGCATTGCGACCGTTTTTGCAAGGCATGACGGTCGTGAGCTGCTCCGGTACCAATCGGTTGCACAGCAGGTGTCGAGTTGTCGCTAACACGTTTTGCTCCTTTATTCTTATCGTGACCGCTACAGACATTACCGTCTGGATTATTTCCGCACTTCTCGCGATCGGTATCGGGTGGAGCCGATACGCGAAATGGAAAACGCGCGATAAGTTTGTGCGCGACCTGGCAGCGATGGACCCGGAACGCCGGGAAAAAGTCCTTAGCCGCATGAGCCCCGAACTCGCGATGGAAGCCCGGCAAGAATTAATGCGGCGATTTCATATAAGCTGACGCCGTCGTTCTGTTTTCGAATTCTTACTTCTGATTTTGCCAAATTCGCCGATGTCGTCCGCGCCTTTCGAAATGATTGTTCGGGTGCTCCCAGGCGATATCGACGAGCAAAATCACGTGAACAACACTGTTTACCTGCGGTGGGTTCAGGATGTTGCCACCGCCCATTGGCGAGCCATCGCCAACTCGGAAGCACAGGAGACCATCGCGTGGGTCGTGTTGCGCCATGAGATCGACTACAAAGCGGCCGCCGTCGTCGGCGACGAAATTATTCTGCGCACATGGGTAGGCAAAGCTACGCGGCTAACGTTCGAACGATTCACAGAGATTCGGCGCAATCGCGATGGTCGTCTCTTGTCAAAGGCACGGACACTCTGGTGCCCGATCAATACGCAGACCAGCCGGCCGGTCCGCGTATCGGCCGAAGTGCGCGCGCAGTTCTCAACCTGAATCGGGTTTCAAAAAGTTGATCATTTAGCGTTGAGCGTTGACCGTTGGGCGTTGGAAGTTCCATCTCCTGATTCACGGCCGATCATTGCCTGTTATTGCGCGACGTTTCTGAAACCAGAGATGTTGCATATCTACCGGCAAATCACAGCCTTGGAGCGATGCATTCCTGTAGTAATTGCGCAGAAGCGCGAAGAGACCTGGCATTACCCGTTCCAGCCAATCCATATTGTTCGGAAGCCGGCGACTCATTTCTTGCGGCGTTTTTGGTTCAGGCAAATGCGCGACGCACCATGGCAGGTTTCGGACAGGGAAGTGCGCGTGCTGCAGGGGATTTTAAGTAAGATGGACGCTCGCCTGTTGCACATTTACTTTGGCCAGATCGCTGTCCATCTCCTGCCGCTCATTCGCGCGTGGAAAAAACCGTCGATCGCTTCCTTTCATGGTGCGGATGTGACCGTCGACATGAACAAGCCGGCATATCGCGAAGCCACGCGGCAAATGCTCAACGCAGTAAAGCTGGTCCTGGTTCGCTCCGAATCGCTGCGGCGCGCGCTTGTTAGTCTCGGCTGCGACGAGAGGAAGATCGAGATCCAGCGAACCGGAATTCCGCTGGACGAATTTCCTTTTTGTCAACGAAACTTCGTTGCCGCGGCGACCGAATGGCGATTCGTTCAGGCCGGTCGCTTGATCGAAAAGAAAGGTCTGCCGGTCACGCTGCGTGCTTTCGCAGTTTTTCTGCGTCAATATCCCAACGCAAAGCTTACGATTGCGGGAGAAGGACCATTGCTCGGCCAACTTCAGGATCTGTCGCAGGAATTGAGCATCACCGGGCGCGTTTCATTCACAGGTTTCATTTCGCAGGAGCAACTCCGCGAAATCTATTATGCGTCGCACATTTTTTTACATCCCAGCCAGACAGGCCATGATGGAAATCAAGAGGGCATTCCAAATTCGATGTTGGAAGCAATGGCCAGCGGACTCCCAGTGTTTGCTACCCAGCATGGAGGCATTCCGGAAGCAATCAAGAGCAGCGTAAGCGGCGTGCTTGTGCCTGAGCGTGATCACGAAAGATTGGGGGTTACGCTTCTCGACGCTGCGCAAGATCCCGAATTCCTCTCGCGGATCGCGCGCAACGGCGCAGAGACGGTTCGAAAAAATTTCGATCTGCGCGCGCAGGCGCAGCGTTTAGAAGAGATCTACTTGCGGATAATACGAACGTAGTCCGTGCGTCCGGTCGCGATTCCTTTTTTGGTAGAGTTCGTTGCACAGATTTTCCGGGTACTTTATGCGACTGGACTTATCGGACATTGCGAAATAGAGATTCTTTATGAATTCGTCCCAGGCTTCATTCATTGTGACGGCTTTGTTATTGATCGGCGGCTTCGCCGCGCAGGGCGAGACACCGGAAGAAAAATCGTCGAGCCCCTTGAAAGCCATCGCGGTGCTCCATCCTACCGCGGGCAACAAAGTCAACGGCATTGTTACATTTACCGAGGTGGCCGACGGGGTGCAGGTCCGGGCAGAAATCACCGGGCTGACTCCTGGCAATCATGGATTTCATGTCCACGAGTTTGGCGATTGTAGCGCGACGGATGCGAGTTCGGCTGGCGCTCATTTTAATCCGACCCACCAACCGCATGCAGGACCTGACGCGCCCGAACGGCATGTGGGCGACATGGGAAATGTACAGGCGAACGCCTCGGGCAAGGCGACGCTGGAATATGTGGATCACCAAATATCGCTCACAAACGACGAACGCTCAGTAATTGGGCGCTCCGTAGTAGTTCACGCGAAGGCGGACGATCTCAAATCCCAACCAGCTGGCGACTCCGGTGCGCGTATTGCATGTGGAGTGATCGGGCGGGCAAAAGCCCAATGACTGTGAATCGGAGAGGTGATTCATCTCGCACTGCTTGCCCCACGCAATTCCGGGAATCTTTGCTAAATCTCTTGCTCGACAGCGCTCTTTGCATTTGATCAAATTGTAAAAACTACTGTCGCCAACGCCTATGCCACGAATACCTAAAACTGAATTGTCGCCGGATAACGGCTGCGTCATTGACATGAAATGGCACCTTGGTCCGCTGAGTTATCACGCTTCTGCGGCTGGGAAAGAGCCCGTACCGCTTGTGACGCAGAGCACTCGCCTGCCGGAAATCGTGCTTTACGATCACATTGGATTCAAAGGCGCCTACGCGCGCACCAACTTGAGTTTCTATTATGTCGGCGATTTTTGGAACGATCGTATCAGTTGCCTGATCGTGGTGAGCGGTGTCTGGCGATTTTACCGCGATGATTATTACAAAGGACCTTACTGGGACCTCGGCCCCGGCTATTACGAAAGTTTCTTCGCTGAAAAGGGACCAGACGACGTCGTCAGCTCAT
>JBEDUS010000016.1:0-7620 GCA_040414975.1 Candidatus Udaeobacter sp. | reverse complement strand
TGATCGCTCACACGCGCCAGCGCTAGGACCACACCTAGCTTTGCCAAGTCGTCACGTAGCTCCTTCAGCGCCTCCCCAGCTGAATAATCGATGTCGGTAATGGCGCCGGCCTCCACGGCCAGCCAGTGTACCTGGGAGGGAGATTCAGTCACGAGTTTGCGCGCTTCTTCCGTAAAGCGGCCCGCATTTGCATAGAAGAGGTCGGCGCCAAACCAATACACAATCAATCCAGGTTCAGCGAACTTACCGGGGGCCACGCTGTCCATCTGCCAATGTTGAGTCGAACCTCGTAGCATAAGCGCAGTATGAGGTTTGTAACTGTGGCGCACGTGCCCAAGCAGGGATAAGACCAACGCGAGCAGGATCCCTTGTTCAACCCCAATCCCTACAACAGTAACCGTAGTGACTGCCGCCAAAGCAAATTCCCTCGGTGCCTTCCGGTAAATGTTAGCCATTCCGCGATAGTCGATCAGCTTGACACCAATCAGGAACACGATTGCGGCTAGAACGGCGTTCGGAAGATAACCGAGCGGCTTGGTTAAGAAGAGCAGGACCACCAACACCATCGTTGCCGCCGTCAGATGCGTAACCTGACTGCGGCCGCCGCCCCCGTCCACCATCGCTGTCTTCGTCGGACTGCCGTTAACGACGAACGTGCCGGTGCTGCCGGCGACAAGGTTAGCGGCAGCCAGACCAACCAGATCGACGTTTTGATCGAATGGTTCGCGATAACGGATCGCGTAGGCTCGGGCCGTGGCCGCGCTCTGTGCCAGGATGACAACGAAACACGAGAAAGAAATCGTCATGACAAGTCCAACATCGCGCCAGGAAACATCGGGCAATCCGAAGTGAGGCAGCCCGCCAGGCACGGTCCCAATCACATCGACGCCGTGATTGCCCCAATCGTACCAGGCACTCGCTGCAATCATGCCGGCTACCGCGACGAGCGCACCTGGAAAACGCGGGGAAAGCCACTCGAATCCTACGACTATAACAAGGACAGCCAGGGATATGAGCACGCTGCTCAGGTGAATTTCCGACGCGTGTTGCGCAACCGCGAAAAGCTGCGCAAAAAACCCGTGGCCCACCTTGGCCAAGCCCAGCATTCCGTGCAGTTCCCCGACCGCAACCTGAAATCCGACTCCAGTGAGGAAACCGACGAGAACGGTGCGGGACAAGAAATCGGCCAGAAATCCTGCGCGGAGTATCCGCGCTGCGATCAGCATCGCTCCCGTCACGAGTGCAATGAGGCTTGTCATTGCGACGTATTGAGGAGTGTAGGCTGTGAAAGAGAGTAAAGTCAGCGCCGCGGCCACCATCGCAGCCGTAGCAGAGTCTGCGCTTACCACGAGATGACGGGAACAACCGAAAACCGCAAATGCGATCATCGGCAGCAGCAACGTATAAAGTCCGGTGACCACCGGAGTGCCGATAATTTTAGTATAACCCATCACCTCCGGGATCCCGAGGGCGGCGAGAATGATGCCACCCATGATGTCGCCAGGAAGATTGGACTTGTTGAACGGAAGAAGACCTTGGAACAGTGGCAAGCGGCCTTGCGCGTTGCCTGGTTGCTTGGGCTCTTGGATGCCGGTCATGCTATTCGTGTGGTCGGCCACGCCACAATGGCGAAATAATATTAACTTGCAAGGCAGCGGGCGGTATTGACGCTTGCTGCAATTACGCGTCTGTCCAGCACGACGCCGGCAACATCGCAGTCAGTCGTGTTTTCCCCACTTCCACGGAGCTCTCAATCCATGGTTCCGCGCTTTCGCGTTCACTTTCGTATCCCCGGTTTCGAATCCCGCGGTTTCGTTTTCGATCCGAAGAGCATCTACGGCGCGCATACAACTTACTTTTGCTACGGTTCACAACGGCGTAATTAGCCCAGCCACCGAAACGTAGTTAGGGATCGTATGTGGTTTCGATACAGCCTAGCCGTTGTTCCAGTAGCCGAGGAGAACCAGCAGCGATAGACTTGCAGGGTTCCCTTCGTTTCAAGGCATTGAGCAATTCCATTAGGTGCCTCTCGTAGGAATCACATATGGGCGACTCGCCATCTGGTTGAACCCATTCGGGATGTTGGAGCCGCAGATCGTCGTGAATCTGTTTCCGAAGGTCGGTATACGTAAGGATTTGCTGAGACATAGCTATTGGCTTAGTGAAAGATTCAGGGTGCCCCTCAACAGTCTCCGTTCAAGCCGCACGCCGGAGAAGTCGACTAGCGATGATGGCTATGAGGGCGTGGCAACAGCCACATCAGGCGACGAGCCATGAAGGTTCGGTCCACTCTTCCAAACCAACCACCAGCACCCCCTCGGGCAGCAGCTGTTGCCGGGCTCCTCTTTTCAATCTTGATGCTCATCAGTATCGGAATCATTCGCGTTGCGGTCCCGGACGTCCCGGGAGAGCAGAGCGTGGTTAACACCCGTTTCGGACATGCAATCGCGCTCTCACTGCACCTCATACCCTTTGCCGGCCTGGCGTTCCTGTGGTTCATCGGCGTGTTGCGCGACCGGATGGGGACGTCGGAAGACCAGTTCTTTGGAACGGTGTTTCTGGGGAGCGGCTTGCTCTTTGTAGCGAGCCTGTTTGCAGCGACGGCCGTTGCCGGAGCGGTCCTAGGCAGCTCACACGCACGTCCCGGTGAGCAGGCCAGCAGCGAAGTTTACTATTTCGCGCGGCAGATGGGCTATGCCTTTTTGAACATTTTCGCCGTTAGGATGGCGGGGGTTTTCATCTTTTCGACGTCTGTCATCGCCTTGCGCACCGGAATCTTTCCACGCTGGATTGCGTTTTCCGGATTCGCTTGTGGCTTGGTCCTTCTTCTTGTCATCTCGAACTGGCTGTGGATCGCGATGCTGTTTCCCCTGTGGACGATATTGGTCAGCGCGCATATTCTCGCAGTGCAAAGAAAGTCGAAAGCCTGACGCGCTTGTAAATATCACAGTGCGACCGAACGGCAACGCGTTAGACCAATATCTTCCTTTCATTGATCGCGAACAATTCAATCCCTATCGCAGAATGGCGCCAAACAGGGCCAGGACGCCGAGTAACGCGATCAACACCGCCATTACACCCGAGATGGGTACAGGTAGTTCGGGGCAGCGCTCGCGCAGCGATTTCAGGGCCCGCCGCTCCTGCAAATGTGCGAGAATCAAGCCGACCAGTCCGATGGTGATCATGACTAGACCAACTGCGCGGGGACTCAACATCGTAGCGGTTTCACCGCGCTTCTCGCGCAGGTACTGAAAAAACTTTGCGATGGCGAAACCAAACGAAATCAGTGCCAATGCCGTTCGCACCCAGGCGATCCGGGTGCGCTCATACGCAAGAAACGTCCGCTCAAAGGCGAGTTGCACTCTGGGGTCAGGTTGTGTGGCCGGTGATTTATGGGCTGCTTCATTGTTCATAGTTGTTTCTTTCCTTGCGGGTTAAGTAAATGACGAGAGCGCGTGCACTAGCAGCTACGGAACAAATCAGTGAACGCAACACTGCACCACGGCGTGAAGTACTCGGAAATCATCGCGGACAATCTCAGCAAAGCCGGTTGGAGTTGGGGCTGCGTCTCGGCCATCGATCGTGAGGGGCGAACGCTCTGGATTGTTGACGCGCATCGCGATGATGGCAAACGGTTCGTTGTACACGCGGATGAAAAGCTGACTGCGTTTATCGAGCTTGAAGCGGCGACTCGGCGCTTGCATTTGAAATTGTGCGCAGATTATTCTGCTGACTGCAATGACTCTTCTCGTGGCTCTTCGTGGGGTTGACGGCATCGTGGTTGCTTCAGATAGCCGCGGAACATTCGCAGATCCGCGAGGAGTAACAGCTCAGAACGATGCGCAAAAAAAGCTGTACCGAGCCTCGAAACAGCGGCCATACTTACGGCGGGGAGTGGTAAACTCGGCGCTACAGTGATGTCCGAGGCTTTAACGCTCATTCAAGAAAGCGACAGCGTAAGCGCTGTGTTAGAGAAAACGCGAAGTTTAGTCCGCGCCAAATACAACGAGTGGTTTCCTCAATTTGCGCTGCAGCTGAATCCGCATGGGCAGCCTGTGAGACCATGAGCTCGGCCTGCTCATGGCGAGATTCAATCACAAAGCGCCGTGCGCCGTAAAGCGTGCAGAACGCCGGACGTTTCGAGACCGGCCAGTGTCTATTAAGGCGGTGGCGGTGAGTACCAAATCGCAACCGTATGAACTCCCGCTCCATATCTCACATGAGTGACATGGTGAATCGTCGTGATGCCATCTTTTTTCAGCCACTTATTGATCTTGTCTTCTAATTGCGTCTTTTGGCCCTCAAATATTCTCATTTGCATTTGGCAATGGTTGAACGGTGATCAGGCGCTGGTCAATCCGGTAAAGCGTGCAGGAACGCTCGCGGACACGGATGCTGATCATCGATCGGGTCATTCGGCATTCATCGACGATTCTGGCGCGATCCTGAGACTGCGGGGGGGGTATCACTAAATGCGATTATTTCCGCCTTGGAGTCATGATAGCAAACAGTCCCGCGTATATCACTGCCAACGCCACCGACAATGCTACATACTGTATCCGTGATTCCTTTCCCGCCGCTATGACCGTCGGGAATGGAAACACAATCAAGGCCATTACTCCCGTAAGAATTTTTTGTGCGATATTCACTTGCGCTCGCGACCTGTCATCGCGGAGAGATTCAACCACAACGCGCTGTTTGTTGTAAAGCGTGCAGGAACGCTCGCGGACACGGGGCCGCATCAATCCGGTCATCCGGCGCTCAAAAGCGATTCTGGCGCGATCTGACTTCGTAAAAACGCGGTGGAGTTGATGTCATCACGGCCAGAGGTTCAATTACAGCGCCGGGATGAAACGCATGCTTCAAGTTGTGGGCGGCGTGGCAGGGCAGTTACTTTTCCTAATTTTCGTGTACTTCGTGTACGTGACCGGCTTGATGTGGTTTTGCGGCATTGTGCTTTTCGGGAATCGAAAGCGATGATCCACTCAAAAAGCGGTTCTGGCGCGATCCTGAGTGCGGCCCAATCTTTCAGAGTCAATCAGCCTAGCGGGTGAATATCTGGCGTGACTGTATCCAATGGCTGTTCAAAGGCCGGTCGCAAATCAACGAGCAATGTTTGTTCGGGCAAAGTGAGCAGCTGATGATGAGATTGAAAATATTTTTTGGCGAGTTCTCCGCATTCTTCACCGGATAATTCCCGCTCAAGGGACAGGAAAATGTAATTCACTCCCTGCATGAAGATGTAATTGGTTTTGAAAGTCTTGCCTTTACGCATAAGCCGATTCAATCACAAAGCGCCGTGCGCCGTAAAGCGTCTTAGATTGCGATTGCGGAGTCAGGCGCTTCAAGAGAAGCATTACTGATGAAAATGAAAATATTTCATAGCGCCGACTGGGGCATATTGGAGCAGACGATAGGCGAGTGGTTGAAGAAGGAACGCATTAACCGGCTTGTCTGCGTCACCCACACAAATACCGACGCGATGATGTTCATTACGGTGTGGTGGACATAAACGCGTGTAGAAATTGCCGATGGCGTCGCGGCGGTCGACGCTACATGCAATCCTACGCAGCGCGTGCTGGCAGTGATTTCTTCAATGGGGCCCTTGGCTTCATCGATTAGTTAGATGGTTCGCTCACTACCATAGTGCAGAAAAAACATTAAAAATCGCGTGCAGCACGATCGCCGGTAATAGACTAGAACTTCTCCGCCGCAGCTTGCCGGCTAGTAATCCTAAAACTAACGCCGCGGCAGCTGTCGCTAAACCAATGGCTAGATGAATCAATCCGAAGAGCACGGCAACGATGAGCACAGCAGATGAGGTCGATGTGCCCAAGGCAGGAAAACTTACACTAAGTCTCTCCTCCAATGTCGTCTGGAGGAGTCCACGAAAGATGACCTCTTCCTGAATTGGCGTGCCTACGATGAAATAGAGAAAAATCATCCACGGCTGGAGCGATACGTCGCCAAAGGGACTCTTCGAGTTGTAACGACTCGCAACGAATGTGAGCACAAACCCAACCGGCAGGCCCAGTGTGGTCGCAATCCAAATGTAGCGATACTCTGAGCCTTCGAAGCCGAAATGCGAGAAACCGCGCGTGCGCGACGACAGAAAATAAATGAACGTAAGTGCGATAGCTAGGCTGAGCCCGATAATCAGCGGGACGGCCATTTGCGGGCTTGGCTTGATCAGGCCAACTATAAGAAAAGTTGGAAGATACACCCCCAGGAACAAGAGTGTTACAAGGCCGAGTGCCCTTAATGGCAAGAGGTTCATTACAGGCTCCTCTTTCCGCCTAACGAGCTCAAGCTCAGCCACACCTGCCGAAAGCGAGCATGGCTGCAAGTTTAGTGTTGGAAGGCATCGCAAAGCAAGGAAACAAACCGGGCAGATGTTGGCTGCAGCGCCTGGTTAGGTCTCGTGAGCCGACGCCTGTCTCCGCAAGCCTTTTGCTTGACGCATTCCTTGCCCGCAACGCGGCTGTTGATATATTTGAACGTGAGATTGAATGGCGAGGAACATGTCTGTCGTGCTTTACATTGCGGTGTTGATTGCCGTTATCGTTGGTGTAGACCTGCTGTTCTTTAAGAATCGATTCTGGGAACGGCTGATAGTGAACATCGGCATTGTCTTGGTGTTTGCAGCCTTTTATTTGAGATTCTTCAAGAACCCATAAGCTATCTCCCGCGGCGCCGGCTGGTTGCCTAACACGCACCACCTCACGATCTAACGAGAAAGAGATAAGCCACGGCAGGGTGCGATGGCAAACACGCTTGACGCATTTCGATGGGGCCGTTGGCTTCGTCACTTGGTTAGGCCGTGCTCCGAGGAACATAATCAACTACTTCGGTGCTGAGACGTCGCTCTCGTGCGAGGCGACAGCCTGCCAGCGGCCTTCGCGCTTCACAAACACGTCGGTGAAGCGGCGCACGCCGCTCGTGTCCTTGTCCTTGAATTTGCTCTTCTCCCTAATCAGACCCGTCACGACAGCGGCGTCGCCGTAAACGCGCACCTTCACGTCATCGAGCTGGAAAGACTCGATCCTAAGCGCTCCTTCCTTAAGATCAGCCAGAGCCAATTGGCTTTGTTACGAGCGTGCCGTCGGAATACGTAAGAACCCAGTCATCGCCCAGAAAACGGCTCCACGCAGCTACATTGGCCTTAAGCAGCGCGTTGCCCCAGTCGTGCTCGATCTGGACAAGCGTGTCTTCGACAGATTTGACGCCCGTGCCGGATGCGTGATGGGTTTTATCTGCGTCCGAAATCTGAGCTTGCGCAAACTGAAACGTCGCTACTGCGTTGATAGCGAACAGCATGTATTTCATCGGGTCTGGCTGCGGCCTAACAGGAATTAGTCGTCTATTTCTGCCTCCATAGAGGGAAGTTTGCCGGAAAACATCGCAAGTTGGCAAGGCCTTAAAAAGCCGCATCTTTTGTGCGTGCCGATGAAAAGCTGATTGCGATTGCAGAATTAGAATCGGACGATTTGCGGCACGGGTTGACTGCTTTGGCGTTTCATTTCTTGGGACTTTGGCCGCCCTGTCGCAACATTTGGGCCGCCAGCCGCTGCTCGGTCTTATCGCGGGCAATGACGAAGTGATTGTTTCCGCCATAGCTCC
>JBEDUS010000015.1:0-21872 GCA_040414975.1 Candidatus Udaeobacter sp. | reverse complement strand
GTCATCAAGTCCGGCAAAGGCAATCGGCGCTTAGCCTCATCAATCTTCGCCCGTAGGTCGGCGTTTTCCGTGCTGTCGAAGTGACGGCTCATGTCCCCACCATCTCCCGCAGCTTTGCGAATGCCGCGTGTTTGTCTGCGAACGTGAAACCGTCCACGCCCCAGGCGTCCGAGTTTGGATAAACCTCATACGGCGCAACGAGTTTTTGGCCGATCTGGAATCCGTCACGGCGCTGTGTGCTGATTACCTCGTAACACGTGCTCGGATTAGAGCAGCCGCTCCACGTCTGTTCGTATATCGCGACATCCTTTTCTCTGGCGATTTGTCGATAAGTGAATCCATCGCGCCGAAATTCTTTCGGCAATGGCTTATAGAAACGGCCTTTCTTACCCCCCGTTCAGCCGTAGGAATCGTTTTGTTTCGGGGATAGGGTAAGGACAGCGGTTTGCTTGATGTGATCGTATTTACAACACTCATTTTTTAACCCCGGGTTGCGTTAGTTGACCCGGCACAGCTCGCTCAGCTTCGCGATGACATCGCGCCAGCGGTAGCGGGCGCTCCGTCCAATCTTCAAATAGGCGATGCGCCCTCGGCGCTGCCACTCGTCAATGGTTCGAGTTGAAACTCCTAACCGTTCCGCAAGTTCTGCCTTCTTAAGCAATCGCTCGCTTGCGCGGTCGAGCGTTTGCTCGTTATTAATTTGTTGCTTCATCGCGCACATAATCGCCGCGTTGCATGCGCGAAAAAAACACCCCACAAGGGCGGTTTTCGGTGACTATTTCCCCTTGGGCCTACCGCGCTTATCGGGAAGTGTGGGAAGCTGCAGGCGCTCTAAGGTTCTTCGTAGCGTGCGATCTTCGACTTTTGCCCTCGGATTTTGCTCACGATAAACCGATAAAAATTCAGAGAAGGTTGGTAGCGCCCACCTGATCTCAACCCGATAGGTTGAGTCCTTGTTCTTGGAAAGAGTCTCATCATGATGGCCGCCCAACCTGCCCAACAAGGAATTTCCGGTCGCTACTGTCTCATAGATAGTTCTAGCTCGGGAGGGATGATCGCGCACAGCGCGTGCGCCTGCGTCGAGCAATGCTGTTAGGATTTGGCGATTGTGCGCACCGAAGGCGCGCCCATCACGCGGCTTTCCTTCGAGCATATCGGCAGCCAAGCGGAGACCATCGGCAATATTTTCAATTGATTCGCTTTCGATCAAGGCAGCCCCAGTCATCGCTGCGTATATATGTTTTGGCTGCTGGTCGAGAGCGATCTGCTCTGCTGAGCTAACCTTTTTCCTGTTGATTCTCCATACAATCCAGTGTGCTATTTCGTCAATTGCCCGGCGTTTACGCTCCCTCTCACGGCGCTGGGCGTTCGTCTCCCGCTTGGCCTTCGCTTGCCTTCTCGTGTTTGTTTCACGTTTTGCCATTTTAACGCGCCCTTCACTTTCGCGCTGCCGAAATAGCAATCACCTTTTCGCTCGCAGCAGGTGCAATCGAGAACCACGTGCGGGCCTGCTCCGGTGTTGCCAGTTCGCGGTAATGCCGCAAGATCATCTGCGGTGAATTGCCAGCTTCCAGAGCAACGCGGTTGACGTCTTGAATCTCTGCGAGTCGATAGGAAATCCACGAGTGCCGGAGCGCATTTTGTTTCCAACTGATCTTTGCGGCGTCCGCAGTGTTACGCATGGCTTCAAAGAACCATGCTTTGCTATGCGGCCATACGCGCTCCCCTTTGCGCGGCGCAATCACGAGCCAGCGCGCGAGGTTGTCCGAGATCGGAACGATACGACGCGCTTGGGTTTTCGCTTTGTGCGCGGCCACTTCGATGAATCCGGGACGCCGTTCAACATCCGACCAATCGAGACGCAGAACTTCTTCCGAGCGTAAACCAGCGAACGCGGAAAGGGCCAGACACGGCGAAATGTCCGGCGAGGCGTATTTGAGAAGCGCGGCAAGCTGAGCAGCCGTGAAGATTTCAACCGGAGTCGGCTTTTCGCTCCGCTTTTCCACGCGCGAGAGCAAGTCCGCTTCTCTTGACAGCCAACCGTGATTTTGAGCGAAGCGCAGAAACGTTTTGATCGTCCGCAGAAAATTATTGTAGCTCCGCGCCGATAGCTTCGCCGCTTGCGCCTCAAAAAACGCCTTTAAGTCGTCTGGCGTGAGCGCGCTCACGTCGCAGTAGAACATTTCTTTGAGAACCCCAAGTCGGTAACGCAAATCGGCGACATACACCCCGCTTACACCCTTGGCTCCCTTGGCCGCAATCATCGCTTCGACCGCATCCGCAACTGACTTGCGAGTGACGCCGCGTCCGTGATGCCGTGAATAAAACCGGGCAGCGTCAACGAGCGAAACGCCATCCAAGAGGTTGCGCGCTTCGCTGTATTCCAACGCAGCGGAGTCCAACGGTGTGCCATGCTCTTTCACAGCCTCAACAGCGCGCCCGTAAACCAGCCGGTCTCTCCCTGTCAGTTGAGCCGCGTCTACATCGCCACGTGATAGCTGCGCTGCTTTCGCCTTGGCTTCACTAAGTGCCTCTTCGAGATCGTTGAAGTGTAGCCGGTGACGTTTTCCGCCAAGGTGGTAAACGACACGGAAATACGTGCCGGTGGGCTTCCGATCACGATAAATTTTTACGACAGACGAGCCGCGCTTAACGACAATTGGAAATCTGATTCGCTTTTTGTTCATAGGCTTATTTTGCGCTTAACTGCGCAAATATTGTCCGATAAGTGTCCGACTTTGCAAGCAAAATCTTTGACTTTCAGCCAATTTACCTATGAAAACAAGAAGCGACCCTAACGGGATTCGAACCCGTGTTACCGCCGTGAAAGGGCGGTGTCCTGGGCCTCTAGACGATAGGGTCACAGAGCGGGCAATATCAGAATTGCCATTCCTTTACGCAAGGCAAATTGCCGGATCGCGTTTCAGGCGATTTTGCTTGAGACGACGCATCTGACTTCGATCGCTGTAACGATCTTCGGCGCGACGAGTAGCGCGTAGCTACGCACCAGAATTCAGTTCGTGAATCAACGCTGCAGCGCGCGCGGTTGCACCTTGATGCTCGTTCAAAACCTCGCGCGCGCTCTGGACCAGCCGTTGGCGCGCTTCGCTATCGCGCAAGAGCTCGGCGATCGTCAGTTCCAGCGAATCCATATCGCGGACCTGGACTGCGCCTTTCTTCAACACGAGCGCATTCGCCAACGTCGCGAAGTTCTCCATGTGCGGGCCAAACACGACTGGTTTACCTGCGATTATCGGCTCAACCGGATTTTGGCCCCCGTGCGCGGTCAGGCTTTTTCCGACGAACACAATAGTGGCGATAACATACCAGCGATGAAGGTCGCCTGTTGTATCGAGAACAATACAATCTGCAGCCGATCCGCGATCCATCGCCAGTTCGCTTGCCAGCGTCACGCCCATTGGCAAGTCAGCCAAGTGCGCGCGAATTTCGCCGAGCCGCTCGACGTGCCGCGGCGCAATGAATAACCGCAGCGACGGAAATTGCTGACGCAAGCGCAGAAAAATAGTGGCCAGAATTTCCTCTTCGCCGCGATGCGTACTGCCGCCGAACAACACCGGCCGGTCTCGATCCGCATCATTGAAGCCGGCCTTCCGCGCGCTTTCTTGAGCTTCCAATTCCTGGTCACGCCCATCAGGATCGTATTTGATACTTCCAACCGCTCGAATCCGGTTGCGCACGACGCCAAGCGCCATCCATCGATCGATATCTTCGGGCTCCTGCGCGCAGAGCAGGTCCAGGAGTCGAAATGTTGGCGCGATGAAAAACCGGAATCGCCGAAACGTTCTTTCCGATCTTGGCGACAACCGCGCGTTGACCAGTACCGTGGGAATTCCGCGTTCGTGTGCGAATGCAACAAGGTTTGGCCATACTTCGGCTTCCACCAGCACGATTCGCGTCGGTTTGATCACAGAAAACGCGCGGCGCATGATCGGCCAGTAATCGAGCGGTGTGTACAAGACTTCGATCCACCCCGGAGCGTTCTTGTTCGCCAGAGCAAACCCAGTCGTCGTGGTAGTTGTCAAAACGCAGTGCAAACCCGGTTCGAGCGCGCGCAATGCATGAGCCAACTTCAACGCGATATTTACTTCCCCCACGCTGACTGCGTGTAGCCATGTCGATTTTTGCCTGGATAAGCCAAGACGCAGATCGTGATCGTAAATTCCCAAGCGCTGTCCGAATTTTTCGCGGTACCCGCCGCGACGAATCATCTTTACGAAATAGCTCGGCAGAAAGAACACCAGTCCGATCGGCCAAAATAAATTGTAGATGAAGCGAATCATTCAATTACGGGTTGCGAATTTTGGTTGTGGATTCCGGAAAGAAACAGAACCTCGGTGGCCCCGTATGTCTTCTGACGAAGCAAGCGCCACTGTTTCATTTCGGGAAGATTTTCATCGGGTCGCTTTTCCAAGACGAAAATTCCATCCGGGCCCAGTAGTTGAGCCAACACTTCGCTTGTCAGCAGTTTTTCGGTGAAGCGCTGGCCGTCCTCCGCTTTTTCGTAAGGAGGATCGGCAAAGACAATATCAAACATTTCTGCATCGGAATGGTGCTGGAGGAAATCGAAGACATTCCTCTGTCGAACTGGCCCTTTCAATTTTGCCTTGGCGAGATTGCCCTCGATAATCTCGGCCGATTGTCGGTTTTCTTCGACAAAGACCACAGAAGAGGCGCCACGGCTGAGCGCTTCAATTCCAAGTGCGCCACTGCCCGCGAAAAGGTCGAGAACGCGCGCCCCAACCACGGCGTCGCCCAAGCTGGAAAAGATAGCAGCTTTGACACGGTCCATCGTTGGCCGCACACCGCGCTTTGGAACTGCCAGGCGGATTCCGCCGGCACTGCCGGCGATCACTCTCATGGCGAGAAAGCCGGCGTTGGCGTTGCAGTAGCCTCAGGCACTGCCTCCTGCGGCGAAGCAGAAGTTGATGGCTCGATCGGCATCGCGCTTCCCGTATCGCTATGCTCGGGCATTGTGGGCGCGGCTTCTTCGACTTGCTTCTTTTTTTTCCTTGCTCGGTCCTTTTTTCCGCCGCCAAAGAAGCTGTTGATCATACTGCTGAGATCGCGGCCCACCAGTCTGTCCATCAAATTGGTGCTCGGTCGATCGATGGTGCCGCCAACCTGAAAATCGATGGCAGAATAGCCCTGTTCGCTGATCGGTTGAAAATTCTGGCGAATCGCTTTGAAAAGCTGACCACGAATTTTCTCGTTGATCGCGAGCTGCGAATCGAGTTTCAGCCTGCCGTCAAACGTAACTGTTCCCGACGCCGTGAGACGAATATTCGGGGAACGCAAAATCAATTCGTCGATTGTGACCAGGCCCAGACTCACGTGATATCTCGCCTCGGCTTGCTCGAGATGAAGTTCTCGCAGTTCTTCGATCTGAAGAAGCTCCCCCAAAATCACCAGCAAGCTGTATTGCTGGACTCGCCCGTCGCGCAGGGAAATTTCGCCATTTCCAACCAGCGCCTCCGGATCCGATGTTTTCCCCCACGCCTGGAAATTTCCCTCTAGTTTGCCCTGAACCATTCCCTTGGGCCCACCCGCGTTCGCGATAATTTGGTCGGCCAGCACATCATGAAACTTGACGCTTGTGGTGAACGGAGAATCCTCCGCTTCCGGTTGCATGGCAAAATAGCCGTTGATCTCACCGTTGCCGGCGCGCGCGGAAATCTTGGAAAGCTCCAGTACGTCGGGCTCGTAACGCAGCGGGGAGCGTAGCTCCTCCAGAAAAAAACGGTTCTGCAACGAAATTCTTGCCACTTTCGCATTGCCGTGAAGTGCCAGCGCACTGCGGATACTGGTGCCAAAGTCCACTCCGCTAAAGCTCGCAAGCAGCCTCCCGCCGTGATCGAGAAAACTGAAATTGCCATTCCTAATAGTCACGCGTCGAACCTCGGGAGGCACCGCCAGCCTGGGTTCCTGTTCCGGAGATTGATCGATGACTGCCGCTTGAGGGGCAGAAAGAAGATTTGCGGGAGTAGCGGCGACAACAGGAGCGGCCTGCGTTTGAGAGGCCTGAGCGGATTCGCTTTCTCCTTTCCGCTGGGACACAGTTGGAGCAGCCGCCTTTTTCTTGTGTGAACTGGGCAATTTCCATTTTCCTTCCGCGTCTTGAGGCCAAACTATGTTTGGATTGATGAGCGCGACTTCTTTGATCACCAGGCGCCGGGAAAAAAGGGAGAGGAACCGAACGCGCAACCGGAATGTTTTTGCTTCGAGGAAATGCCTCGGACCAACTGGCGAGGTTTGCGGAATGGTTATACCACTGAGCTCCAGTCCGCCCCAGGGTGTCACGCTCATGCTGCGAATTCCCAGGGTCGTCCCCAGGCGCCGGCTCAGTTCTTGTTGAATCTTCGCGTGGGTACCCTGCGATTGCACATAGAGGTTTATGCCGGTCAAGAGAATCCCAGCAAGCGCAATCACCGCCCCGATGACAATCAACGGAACCCTGCGCAATTTTTTCACCGAGAGACGTTACGCAGTTCCGAGTTTGAAGAAAAGACCAAAGCCCTCTGCTACTTTCCCGCGTGACTGAGACGGTTATTATCCTTAATCCGACTGCAGGCAGCCCCGAACACGTCCGGAGCTGGCAGGAGCGCATTGACTCACTCGTGGGCGATTGTCCCGTCCTGGTGACCTCGCATCCTGGCGAAGCCCAGGCTCTCGCCCGCCGCGCAGTCGAGGACGGATTCACGCGCGTCATAGCTGCAGGGGGCGACGGGACAGTCAACCAGGTGACAAATGGACTCACAGGCAGCGACGCTACATTGGGCGTTCTCCCGATGGGCAGTGTGAACGTTTTCGCGATGGAGCTTGGCTTGCCGTTGTATAACCTCCAGCGCTGCTGGGACATCATCGAAGACGGAAACGTCCGTCTGTTCGATCTGCCGAGCGCGAACGAGAAATATTTTGTCCAGCTTGCCGGCGTGGGACTGGACGCCCAAGTAGTGAAAGAGACCAGCCTCGCTTTCAAACGCAGTTTCGGCCCGCTTAGCTATCTCATCTCTGCAGCGCAGATCGCCGCACGGCAACCACCGAAGCTGTTCATCGAATCAGAGAATACTTCCGTTGAGGAAGGATCGTTTGTTCTTGTTGGAAATGGGCGCCTTTACGGAGGGCCCTTCCCATTTTTTAAACATGCTATCATCGATGATGGCTTGTTCGACGTAGTCGTCTTTAGGCGGCTCGGCTATCTGGAAATCATCAAGTATCTCCAGGACGTTGTATTCAGCTCCGACATCAAAGCTCCGGAAATCGAATATTTTCAGACGCGGCAGTTACGCCTGACGAGCGAGCAAGACGTTCCTCTGGAGCTCGACGGCGAACTGGCCGGCAATTGCCCGGTTGATTTCCAAATCCGTGAGAGAGCGCTTCGGGTTTTAGCTCCCCGCCCTTCGCCATAGCGCCTGGGCATTTTTAGATCACATATGGGAGATAACTTTGTCCCGACTGCGGCTCGGGTACAGTTTCAGCGGGCTGCGTCAGCTAGTCTTTCGAGCAAATTCGAATGATCTTTTCGACGATGTCTCGCAGTGAAAGTTGGATTCGCGAAAAAGCAGCTGGTTCAATTAACCCGGCACAGGTTGAAACCGTCCTGATTCATCTTTGCGAACATTGGCCCGAAACGGCCCAACCCCTTGCCGAAGTTGTCGAACAATTTCCGCTGCGCGAAGCTGCCCTCCTTCATCTTCTAGCAGTCTCCAGGATCTGTGCCACGCGCCTGACGCAGGAGCCTGACAGTCTTCTCTGGCTTTGTCAGCCGCAAATATGCTCGGCGCCGCGCAGCTATACGGAAATGTTGGGCTACCTGCGCAGATCGGCTGGCAACTCAATTGCAGACCAGGGTTTTTCTGCTCTCCGTTTTTGGAAGGGGCGCGAGATGACCCGTATTGCTCTTCGCGAGCTCGCAAATGTAGCGCCGCTGGAAGAAACCACCGGGGAACTTTCCCAGGTAGCAGAAATTTGCATCCGCAACGTGTTCGAACATCGGAACACGGAATTGCGGCAAAGTTATGGCTCGCCGAAGGCGGAATTTGCCATTCTTGCCCTGGGCAAGCTCGGTGGCGGCGAATTGAATCACAGCTCAGATGTCGATCTTCTTTTTCTCTACAGTGAAGAGGGCCAGCTCACTACAAACGTCTCCTATCACGAATTCTTCAACCGGCTGGGAAAAAGAATCCTCGAGACGTTTTCAATCCAGCACAGGGCCGGCTCGCTTTTTCGAGTCGATTTGCGTCTGCGCCCCGAAGGCTCGGCAGGACCCTTGGCCCGGTCGCTTGAGAGCATGGAAAATTATTATGCCGGCTTCGGCGAGACCTGGGAACGCATCGCCCTGATCAAGGCGCGCGGAATTGCGGGAAGTCGCGAACTGGCTTACGAATTTTTGCGGCAACATCAGCCTTTCATTTATCCCAAAAGTGTGTCGCAGGATTTGCTGGATGAAATCGCCACCATCAAGTGGCGCATCGAGCGCGACATGGTCGGCGCGGACAAGCTCGAGCGCGACGTAAAACTTGGACGCGGTGGTATTCGCGAGATCGAATTCATCGTACAAGCATTGCAGCTCATCCACGGAGCGCGCCACCCGTTCCTGCAAGAAGCGAGCATGCTCAAAGCCCTGCGAGCGCTTCGCCAATTGGATCTTCTTCCGCGCGATGAAGTGCTGACCCTAGATAATACTTACCGGTTTCTTCGCCGCGTGGAGCATCGTTTGCAGATCGAAGGCGAACAGCAAACGCACGTTGTTCCTCGAGACTCGGAAGCTTTACGGCGTCTTGCACTCAGCCTCCGGTTTTCTTCCAGTCAGGATTTCACACGAGCGCTGCAAGAAAGGATGCGCGGAGTGCGGCCGATTTTTCAACGAACCGTTTCAGGAGAGTCCACGGCATCGGCGAGATCGCCCGAGGCGGACGGCCTTGAAATTTTCAGCGATCAGAAACGCGCAGCCAAGGCGCTATCCGATCTCGCGCAGGGCGCTGCAAGTTTCCATATCGCGCCACGAACACGCCAGATTTTTCGCAAGCTGCGTCCGGCTTTGTTGGGATGGCTTCCAAAGACTGCGGACCCGGATGCAACGCTGAATCGGTTCGTTCGTCTCGTTGAGGGTTACGGTTTGCGCAGTTTGTTCTTTGAGCTTTTGGTCGCAAATCCTCGATTGCTGGAGCTGGTTGTAAAAACCTTGGATGCCAGCCGCTTTGCCAGCGACCTTTTGATTCGTCGTCCGCAGCTTCTGGAGGACATCACCCGAGATCCGACATTTGATGAACCGCGGTCGGTGGAAGAAAATTTGCGCCGGCTCGATTCGTTAGGCGCGGATGCAAACAATCTCGACCCGATACGCGCCTACCGGCAGCGGCAGCTCTTGCGCATCATTCTGCGCGACGTGCTAGGACTCATCCAACCAGCGGCAATTTTTGTCGAGCTTTCCGATGTCGCAGAAGCGTGTCTGGTTTTTGCCGCGAAGCGTCTCGCAAGTGAGCAATTGACCATCATCGCACTCGGAAAGTATGGAGGACGCGAGATCAGCTACGGCGCGGACCTCGACGTCTTGTTTGTGGGCGAGAACGTTCGTGCCGCGCAGAATCTCATGATCGCCATGGCGCAACCAACTGCTGAGGGAAATATCTGGGCGTTGGATGCAAGGCTGCGCCCAGAAGGCGAAAAAGGCCCGGTTGTCTGCTCTCTTGAAACTTACGAATCGTACTATGCAAGCCGCGCACAACTCTGGGAATTGCAGGCGCTGACTCGCGCGCGCGGCCTCAGCGGACCGTTACAAAATGAATTCATGGAAATTGCAAAATGCGCATGGCGCCGCGCGTGCCAGGATATCGATCTTTTCTTAAAAATCGATGACATGCTCGGGCGCATTCGGCGAGAGCGCGGAAGCGGATCGGATTTCCTCGATCTAAAAACCGGAGCTGGCGGCATCATAGAAGCGGAGTTTCTCGTTCAAGCGTTGCAGATGCGCGAACATATCTGGGAACAAAACTGGGAGCGCGCCGTCGATCGACTGCGAGAAGACGGGCATCTGGGCAAGTCGGACGCTGCGAAGCTCAAAGATTCCTACGCGCTGCTTCGCCGCTGCGAACTCGTGCTGCGGCGCTACGATAATAAAAGTGTCTCAACCCTTCCGGGCGATCCGGAGGAACAACGAAAGTTTGCTATTCGTCTTGGCTACCGCGAATTCGATGCTTTCCGCCGAGACTACCTCAATGCGCGCGAGACGATTCACACATTCTACCAACGGCTCATTACACCGGCTTAACCGCGGTCACGATTAATGTTCGCCCAAGGAGCAGGTCGCGTGAATTCATCGCTCGAACGGCCCAGGCATTCCGTTCGTCCAGCGTGCCGTAGGTGCGCTTGTCACGATGATAAACGATCCAGTTTGTGGCGCGCAGAGGAACGATGAGGAACGGAAATGCCAGAAGAGACCGGCGCTGGTATTTATCCACTGTCACTCTCAAATTGCGGAAACCGGCGCTCAGAAGGGCATGCGACAGATAGAACCAGCTCACTGGGTTGATGTGACCGCGCGTGGTGTGAATGGCGGATTCGTCATTCGCCAGTGGGCCAAACAAGTTGTAAAAGCCAGACGACAGATAGCGCAGCCGCGAGCGCAGATTCAAAATATTTGGGGTCGAGAATACCGCGAAGCCGCCTGGCAGCAAAACACGATAGATTTCCCGGACGACCTCCCGGAAATTCTCCAGGTGCTCAATCGTTTCGACGCATGTAACAAGCGCGAACCGGTTGTCGGCGTACGGAAGCGATTGGCGATTGAGGTCGACGGTATCGATCGTGGGACCGGGGACGGACACCAACTTATCCGTGTAATCGCAGCCAAATGAGCGAAACGGATAATGCGCTCCAACCAGCCGCAACAATTCCGCAGTCCCGCTGCCTACGTCGAGGTAATCTCCGCGGGACGGCATTCCGGGGACGGTCGCAATTACGCGAAGGACTGCTTGATGAATTCGCGAGGTGCTTAGCTCGGAGTTCTCATGCGACCGCCGCCACTTTCTCCCAAAGACCTTTTGGTAAAATTTTTTGGCAAACCTTCGAGTGCGCACAGCGAATTATGAGCCGTGTCCGATCGCGTTAAGACCGGCAATCGCTGCGAACCAATCAGCCTGGAATGCCCTTGAGCATCTCAGTGTTGGTCGGGAATTTTTTCACAAACATCAGGAGTCGCTGAATTGCTTCCTCGGGTTTGTGTCCGGCCAGGCCGCGCCGAATGAGATTGATTTTCTCCAGTTCCCACGGTTGCAGCAGCAACTCTTCTCGTCGCGTGCCAGAGAGAAAAATATCCACCGCGGGGTAGATCCGCTGGTCGCTGATTTTTCGGTCAAGCACCATCTCCATGTTTCCCGTGCCTTTAAACTCCTGAAAAATTAGTTCGTCCATGCGGCTGCCGGTTTCAATCAGCGCCGTAGCGACAATCGTGAGAGAACCGGCTTCCTCGGTATTGCGCGCAGCAGCAAAGATTTTGCGCGGAATTTCCATGGCGCGCGCATCGATACCGCCGCTCATGGTGCGGCCGCCGCCGGACATCGCATTGTTGAATGCGCGAGCGGTGCGCGTGATGGAGTCGAGGAGGATAAATACATGTTTTCCTGCTTCGACCAGCCGTTTCGCACGCTCGATGGCCAGTTGCGAAATGCGCGTGTGACTTTTGATGTCGGCATCATTGGAGCTGGCCATCAGTTCCGCTGTTGGGTGCGAACGACGAAAATCGGTCACTTCCTCCGGGCGCTCATCGACAAGGAGAATGATCAGAATGACCTCCGGATGATTTTTCGCCACTGCGTCGGCGATGTGGTGCAGCAGCGTTGTCTTGCCGGTGCGTGGCGGCGCGACAATCAAACCGCGTTGCCCCATTCCGAGCGGCGTCATCAAATCCATGATGCGCGTCGTGTAACGGTCCGGCACCGTCTCAAGCTTGATCCGTTTGTTTGGGTTGATCGTGGTCAACTCTTCAAACGGAGTGAGTCCCTGATATTTTGCGGGCTCCTCGCCATTGGTCGTCAGCAGTTTGACCAACTGCGGGCCGCGGCTGCCGCGCCGCGTTTCACCGTAAATCCACATTCCGTCGCGCAATCCGAAGCGGCGAACAATTTCGGGGGTCACAAAAATATCCTGCGGCGTTTGCACGAAGTTGCGCTTCGCATCGCGCAAGAACCCGAAACCCTTGCCTGAGATTTCGATGATACCTTCGCCGAATTCTGGTTCGGCCTGCATTTGTTCGCCACCTTCGGTAACGGCCTCCGCTCCCTCGCGGCCGCTTGGGGCGGCCCGGTCAAGGGTGTCCACATCAGTCGCCGCACCGGCAGAATCGGCATTAGGCGAAGAATTTGGCGACTCATCCGAATCATCGCGCCTGAACCGATCGCCCCGGTCCCGGTAACGTTTTCGCGGGAAACGGCGGCGCTGGCGATGATGCCGTTGTTCCGGCAAAGCAGACTCAGTCGGCACGGGTTGGTTTTCGTTTTCTTCGTTCATAAGCTAAAATCTTCGTGGCGCAGCACCGCCTTAAACACGTCTCCTGCAAGCAATAGTTTTTCAGGCCGGCAACCTGGCCAGCAATTCGTCGGGAATTTCTAGATTTGAATAGACGTTTTGCACGTCGTCGTCGTCCTCAAGCGCGTCACATAAATGGAGCACCTGACGCGCCGCGGCTTCGTCGGGCACCGCAACAGTCGTATCGGGAATGAATGTAAACTTTTGCCCATCGGTGGTTACGCCCGCATTTTTGAGCGCCTCAGCTACCGCATATAGCTGATCGTGGGAAGTGGTAATAACATACTCATCGTCGTCGTTTGTCAACTCTTCCGCGCCGGCCTCGAGCGCAATCTCCAATAATCGATCCTCTTCGATACTGGAGCGAGGAACGGTGATTTGTCCTTTCCGGTGAAACATGTACGAAACGCTTCCAGTCGAGGCGAGGTTGCCATTATGCTGGCTGAAAATGCTTCGAATCTCAGCTCCGGTGCGGTTCTTGTTGTCCGTTGCAGTTTCGACAATGATGGCCACTCCGCCGGGCGCGTAGCCTTCGTACACGAGCTCCTCGAATTGGTGTCCATCCTTGTCCTCGCCAGTGCCGCGTTTGATCGCGCGCTCAATATTATCGTTTGGCATGCTCTGCGCGCGCGCAGCCTGGATCGCGCTGCGCA
This sequence comes from Candidatus Udaeobacter sp., assembly GCA_040414975.1. Lineage (GTDB taxonomy): Bacteria > Verrucomicrobiota > Verrucomicrobiia > Chthoniobacterales > UBA10450 > Udaeobacter. The sequence continues at coordinate 8,676 of JBEDUS010000015.1, read as the reverse complement.
GGCGCGGGTTGCCATTGGGATCGCCCCCGCCACGCTTTGCCGCAATGGTGATCTCCTTCGATAATTTGCTGAAGATCTTGCCGCGTTTCGCGTCGATCGCGCCCTTAAACCGCTTGACCTTCGACCACTTACTATGTCCCGCCATAGATGGGGATTGTTATGCAACTGCTAATAGAACTGCGAATTTCCGAATAGCCCCTCGCCGATAGAATTGCAGACGAAGGAGGAAACTAACGCGCGTTATTCAATCCCGAAGTGGATGGTTTGTCAACCGCGCCACCAAAGTTTTCGTCTCAAACGCGAAGAAGTCCGATCCAATCGAAAGCCAATAGGATTCAAGGAACCCCAGTATCGATATCCATATCGACGCGAACATTCTGGTTTGAAACAACCGTGAATCGCTGCGGTTTCGCCCGAACGTGGCCGGGCGCACGCCGTCGCACATCTAAAACGTAAGCACCCGGGAGCAACGCAGTGTGATAGTTTCCGTTCCCCTCTGCGATAATTCGAGCGACTTTGTGTTTCCGGCCTGACTCAGGATGATCAGTGGATATTCGGCGTAGATCTCGCCTGGAATCCCAGGCGACTTATCATCGGCAAGATCAACTTCCTTCGGCGAAAAGATCTTAAGATGTCCTTTGAGGAAACCGGGCGCTGCTGCATTAATCGCGCCTGACACAAGAGAAGATATACAAATGGCGGCGAAATACCTTAGCAAGGACGGTATGAAGGCCGAGGAAATTCACTCTTACAACGATTAGACGCGCAATCACTGTCGCGTGTTCAGTTCGAGCAAAAGCGCTCGTCCGCACAATACATCGCTCAGCACGGGCAAGACGAAACCAAGCTCGCCAACAGGCGTGACGTTTGTGCCAGGCGTGCAAATGGGCGGGATGGCTTTTCACCATCCCGCCCAAGTTGCGAACCGAACTTAACCCGGACTCAGGGCAGAGTTAACAACCACGCGCTGCGTCCATGCGTCGCAGCGTAAAGCTTCCGCGCACTCGGTACGATAGTGAGCCCCACGACTTCGACATTTGGAAGACCGGTGCCAGCAACAACCCAGCTTGTCGAGCCGTTCGCCAGTCTTAAAACGCCCCAATCGTTGGACGCATACAGATCGCCGGTGACGGAATCAAATGCGACTCCAGTCGCCGGAAAGTCTGGAAATGCCCCAGCCCCCGACCCGTCGAGATTTGTCCAGGTCGCCGTCCCCGCATTTGGATCGTAGGTCACCGAGAAGATGTGGCCGGGTGTTGTCGGCGTCAGCGAGCTGTAGCTCGAATATGAGATCCAGGCGTGATTCGAATCTGCCGGATCGACAACGATGCTGCTGATAAACCGACCTGGACTATTTGGGTCGAGCGTATCAAGCCGGGTGTACGTGACGCTCGTATTTGTCGTGTCGGCATTCTTCGAGATAAAGACGCGGCCGCCCGTGGTTGCCGCCCAAAGCGTGCTCGTATCGCTCGCGGTTCGCGCAAGTGCCGCGACGTTGCCGCCTGCGCGCGTCGTCCCCCTGTAATCTGCAGCGCTCGCTGTGAGGGTCGTCGCGCCAGCTGGGCCAATGGGCACAAAGTCACCGCAGGCTGGATTAGCACCAGAAGTGAAAAACTCAGGGCAGTTAGCTTCCAGAAACGCTTGATTGCCAGCCCAATCTTGAGTCCGCCAGACGCTACGCGAACCTTGGAAGATTGTTTGCGCGCTCGCTGTACTCGGATCGGCGATCATGGGCGCATAGAACTGTGAACTCTCTCGACTGGCTACGATCGGACCGCTGGCGATAACCCACTTCGTCGGATCGGCGTTTTCGAAGTTCACATCGTGGAAATTCGATGTAAACGAGTTCACCCGCAGCGACGAGTTGGTAACGCTGAACCCTGATTGGCCGCCGTCCCCGTATATGATCTGGTTCCACACCACGGCCGATCCGTAGGTCTCCCATGTTCCGTTATCCTGAGTGCCGCCTTGGAGATGCTTGGAATTGTCAGCAGCAACTGACAGGCTCTGGAATTGAAGAGTCGAGAGCGTTTTGTTCAAATTGTAGAGGAATGTCGGGACTGCTGATAACAACTGCTGACAAGTTGTAAGGTCCGTGCCGCTCAAGCCGCGGGCGCTACACTGAGAGGAGATGTTTGCGAAAGTCCCGCTAGAACGCGTGAGCCCGCCATCGCCACCAAAGATTGCTGAGTTCGTGCCAGGAATCTGTACGATCGCGTGACTATCGGGGTGCTGACCGTTCGGCGCGATCGGATTCGGCTGACAGCATGTGCCCCGAGGTGTCCGGTTGGTAGTCGCGTCCCACGTCATATCTGTAAAGGTCACGCCAGCGTCCGTCGAGCGGATGAACGCGCGGCCGTTATTCCTAAAGCCGTAATCGCCATAATCGTACGAGCCTCCCAAGTAAACGACATCGGGCATTCCCGGTGGAGAATAAACAACGTTGTCGTACCAGCATTGGCCTCCGCAGTAGCCCGTCGTCTGATTGGGCGCACTCGACCCGTCCTGTAATGCACTCAGATTGGTGAAACTCGCGTCAGTTGCGTTTACCGCGTCGTCAGTCCGGTACAACTGCGCAGCATTTACCCCTGCATTTCCATCGCCAACGTACATTCGCGTAAATCCGCCCGTGATTTGCTGAACGGCGAATGATGCCCGATCAGTGTTTTGCGTAGCATTCAGTGCGTTCTTCATTTGGGTCCAGCTAGTACCGCTATCGGTTGAACGCCACACGCCGCCTCCGGAATTAGGCGGGCAGATGGCGGTCGAAGGAAACGGAGCAGCGTAAGCTATGCTGGACGAGCCTGGGTCAAGCGCGATCTCATGAACGCCGCGCGTTGAGCCAAAACTTGCCTGGACGATTCCGGCGCTGCCGGGAAGGGTGGGATTCAGGCAAACGTCCTGATAGTTAAGCAGGGTGAAATTCGCTCCGCCATCGGTGGATTTCCAAAAGCCGTACGGCGGTAGCCCAGGAGCAAGCGTCACGACACCGCCACTTAGAACCGAGCTAACGCCGCGCACAGCGCGAACGGAGCCGACGTAAATGGTGTTCGAATTGTTCGGATCGATTATGATAGAGGAGATAGCCCGGCCGTCGAATGCTGGGCCCGTATACGCGGGCGCTATCTGAAAGCCTCCAAATCCAATGGCACAAGTGCAGTCGACGCCTGAACCGGCAGGGACACTCGTGTTGGCTGCGAGATGTGTCCATGTGTCGCCGCCATCAGTTGATTTGTAAATTCCGAAGCCCGCTTCCGAATCGGCCGAGGCGTTCGGTTCACCAGTTCCTGCGTAAAGCGTGTTATGAGCCGCGTCGTAGGTCAACGTCCCAATAGCATTTGTTGCGAAGCTGCCGGAGATGAATGTCCAACTTGCTCCGTTGCCGGAAAGCGCGTTAGTGGTGCGCCAGACCCCTCCGCCTGCTGCCGCCGCCCACACTCGACAGCTTGTTGTACTACAGCTAGGGTCGATGGCGAGCGCGGTGATCCGACCCGAAGTCGTGTAAGATGCGCCACTGAAGGTGAGAACGTCAGGAAAATTTGCGGTGCTGGGTCCAGCGAGAGCCCACGCACCGAGCGTATTAATACCCCTTCCTGGAGCCCTCAAGCTGACGTTGCTCCATGCCCGCTGTGCTCTTCGCGTCAATTCGAACGGCACGTACGGAGCTGGGCCTGCGCGATTCGCATAGTCTTCTTCGGCTGCCGCCATCGGTCCGCCTTCTCGTTCAGGACCCGGTATGGCTAGTTTGTTTCGAAACAACGCGGTACGATTTTGACTGATTTTATTGATCGCGCCCTTGTTGTCCGATTTCACCCACAACGGGCCGGACGGTTTCACCGCAACGAACGCCATAGCGGCCGCTGCGGACATCAGGGTTACAACACCTGCCATGCGCAGATGCGACACAAAACGGTTACCAATAAACCAACGTGGTGTTTTCATATATTTTGCAAGACTGACATTCCGGTAGTTCGCGTGTGGAGGTTCGAGTAACTTCCCGGAACGAAAACGTTACCTTTTCCTGATAGCCAAAAACAGGTCAAGACTTTTTACATTAAAATTTTGTAATGTTCCTGCTTCACGCGCCACCCCGGTCACCGGATCCTGTAATTCGGGACGCTTACCACGTCGTTGAAATCGGAAAGCAACGATCGCTCGATACCGACCAGCCAGCCGACGGATTTGACGTGACGAATCGCTCCGCCATCTAATTTTCCTTCTAAATTCCTCCCCGACGGCTCACCATTCCGCCTATGAAAATTCTTCTCGCTGGTATTCTCGGCGGAATCGCCATGTTTATCTGGACGTCAATCGCGCATCTGGTGCTGCCTTTGGGCGAAGCCGGGATCCGCGAAATTCCAAATGAATCAGCCGTTCTCAGCGCGATGCAAAACAACATTGGTGACCAGACTAGTCTTTACATTTTTCCCGGCCTTGGCGCCGGCAAAAACGCAACTCGCCAGGAAAAGAATGAAGCGATGAAACAAATCGCAGCAAAAGCCGCCAGCGGCCCGTCGGGTCTGTTGATGTACCATCCTCGCAGGCGGTTTACGTTCGGCAGATGGATGGGAATTGAATTCAGCACCGAAGTACTCCTAGCCATTCTGGCGGTTTTCGTTCTTGCTCAGACGCGCATCGCGAATTTCGCCGGCCGAGTTGGCTTCGTTTTGGTTGTGGGGATCCTGGCCGCGATCGCAACCAATGTTTCGTATTGGAATTGGTATGGCTTCCCTGTGGTTTATGTCGCCAGCTACATGCTCATCCAGGTGATCGGATTTCTTTGCGTCGGAATCGTTGCGGCATTGGTGCTGCGAAGGCACGCTCCAGCTGCCTGATAAAACCAAACTTTTACGGTGCCAGGATTTCTGACGCTGTAACGACCAGTCAACAACGAATCGCACTCGTTCGCGTTCGTTAGGCTGGCGCTAATTTTCCCCAGATAAACAGCAGAATAATCGCGCCGATGGTCGACAGGATGAATCCGGCCGGGTGAAAAGGAGTACCCGGTTCCGGTCTGGAAAAGAGCCGGGCAATAAATCCGCCAATGATCGAGCCAACGATGCCAACCACGGTAGTCAGTATGAAACCCATATGCTGTGCACCGGGCATGATGGCGCGTGCGATCAATCCGACTATAAAGCCGACAATAATGTACCAAATGATGTGTAACATAGGCTTATTTTGGTTAATCCCGAGAGGTTAACATGTTAGTCAAATCGAACTCGATATTTTTCGCACAAATCCTGGCGGAGACGGATCACAAATCACTCATCGCGCTGCGTGCCCTTGCCAGGAAGCTCTCGCACTGTCAGTGCCCGGTGTCCGTTAATGCTTCCGTACGTCGCCTCAGCCCTGTTGTCGCTTCTTTTGAAGCGCCGTTCTGTTGACGTATTAACGGGAATCCATGTTCCACCGGCAGAATTTCCTTTCAGGAATTTTGCAATCTCTTTTTCAGACAAATCCTTGCCATTCATATGAGAATAGCTTTCCGAAATGCTCCGGTCGTTGGCAAAGATCACCCGGTAACGATATCGGCCCTTACCATAAAGGACGCTGACAGTTCCATCATCACGCAACTGTCGCTCAACCAGGTTGCCGTATAAGTCGTCAATTCTATCGGACCTGTCACCCAGGTTCGCGTGGACTGAACCCAACGTTGCTAAAATCGCCAGAACACAGGCGGTCACTCGTTTCACGTTTGCCTATTCGGGCACTCTTCGAAAAGTCGCAAAGCGCCCTCCTTCATTCTTCTTGAATCTAACATTCCTATCTCTCTTTAGTTTCGCTCCAAATACTTCGTCTGCTTCGTTCCATCTTTGGTGCTGTCATCCGGCTTTTCTTCAATCAGTTCCTCGGCTGGAACGGTATGAAACGAAACGACCGTCCAATCAGCGTCTTTGCCAACTACGGGGCGATGCCAGACATTCTGCGGAATTGAAATCCACCGCTGTTCCAGCGGCGCTTTCGGATTGCTAAACAATAGATTCGATTGCCACTGTCCCGTCTCCCCAGTTTTCATGTCGCCGCTCCCTCCAAAAGTCATCATCCGTTGATGACTGTTCGGATGGCGTTCCGCTCCGGTGTCTGCGCCCGCGCGCAAAACGAATACCCAGGCAGATCGGATCTCAGGCGGTAATGCGCGACCGAAAACGGTTAACGGAATCGGTTCCCAAGTCATCAACGCTTCTGTTTTCCGAGACAGTTGCACGCGGACACGTTCGATAATCGGGAGAATTTGTCGGCGGACAGCCTCAGACCGTACAACCGCATCGATCGATTCGAGACGCGCATATTCCTCCCGTTCCATTCCGCGAACATTCTCACCTTTCATTCCATTTTCTAATTCTTGATTATCGCTTTCTACTTTTCCTCTCGCCATTTCGTTTCCCAATTCTTAATTGTTCCTTCCCACTTTTTCCTTCCCCGTGGCGAAGAAACACAAAACTCGAAAGCGAGCCGTACGCCTCGACGTCCGCGAGTCCGGCGTGCACGGTCGCGGCGTTTACACCACGCAGTTCGTTCCCGAAGGCACTCGCATCATCGAGTACACCGGGCAGCGCGTTTCCTGGGAAGCCGCTCCCAACGACGAGGACGATCCGCACACATTCAATTTCGGCCTGGACAACGGCGAAGTAATCGATCCGGAGGTTGATGGCAACGACGCGCGCTGGATCAACCATAGCTGCGACCCAAACTGCGAAGCCATTGAAAAAGACGACCGCATTTTCATCTATGCGATGCGCGATATCGAAGCCGGCGAAGAACTTTTTTACGATTACGCGCTGGAAATCGACGAACCGATTACAGAAGAATCAAAAAAGAAATTTGTTTGCCACTGCGGTGCCTCAAACTGCCGCGGCACAATGCTCGACCTCAAGCTGTAGCCGGAATCGCTGACTCCGAACACCACCAACTCGGTAGCCGGAGTCGCCGAGCCCAGATCGCTGGCAAACTGTAGCCGAGGTCGCTGACCTCGCGGGCTTTCTAAGGTCCGGAATAGGTAAATCCTATCGCCGCTAGACGCATAAAGTCTTTCAATCCGCCACCGGACTGTGGCCACTTCATTGTGTGAACGGTCCAGGTTTAGGGATGCTAACGATCCAGGGAAAAGACCGGTCTGGGACGTAACCGGCCGACTTCGTTCGACCACGTTCTGAGTGATAGGCAACGCGCCGTTAAGTTGTTCTCGGTCTTGCTACCGGAGACCCTCGTGAACCTGGGCCTGTGGATTTTCAACAGCCAACAAAAACAAAAGGAGACAAAATGGAAACTAAGATGCCTTTGGGACAGCGTATTTCCCGGTTCATTGAGGAACGATATGTGCACAGGGCGCACCCTCATTATTTGCCTGAGCTCGCAGGGTTTGGAGTAATCCTGATCCTCGCGGTCTGGCCGATGCTATCACTGGTAGCGGCGGCGCTCGAAAGAATGAGGTAGAAACCTCAGTCGTTCGCGTCACGAGCGGCGGGCGATTCTTTTCCAGACAATGCAGCCGCAGCTTCCTGACGGAATGCTGCGGCTGCTTTGCTCTGAAATCGAAGCGGATTGTAAAGCAGATTCAGGTCCCGCTCCGGGACTGGCGGAGCGAATGGCAAGCTGACGCATCCAGGCGTCGCATGATGTTTCACCATCATTTGGGGGACGATTGAAATACCAATCGAGGCCGCAACCATGTTCGCGATGGTGCTCAACTGACTGCCGGCCAGCGCGATCTGCGGCTTGAGGCGACGCGATTCAAGCAGATGATTCACCTGTTGCGAGAGGCAATGCATTTCGTGAAGCAGTAGAAACCTCTGTGATTTGAGATCGTCCAACTCCACGACATCTTTTTTCGCCATGGGATGTTTTTCCGGGACCAGCGCAAGTAATGGTTCAGTGCCCACAGATTCGCGTCGCAGAGTTGGACTTGGCCGGCAAGTGGATGCTAATGCGACATCCAGCTCTCCGGCTTCTATTCGTCGAGTAATGCCGTCAGTCACGTCCTCGACGATCTCCAGTATCACGTCCGGATAATGGTTCTGGAACGTCACGACCAACTCTGGCAACACATATGGCGCAATGGTGGGAATCGCGCCTACCGCCACATTACCGGCAACTTCACTCTTGAGATCGTCCACGCAACGGCGTGCGTCACCGATCGAAGCCAAAATTTGTCGTGCGTAATCAATGAAACAACGGCCCGCTTCGGTCAGCACGACTGAGCGGGGCAACCGATCGAATAATGGCTGCCCCACTTCCGCCTCCAGCTTTCGAATCTGTTGACTAAGCGAAGGTTGCGCGACGCGCACCTTGGCGGCCGCACGGGAAAAACTTCCCTCGTCCGCCACTGCAACGAAGTAACGCAGTTGATGAATTTCCATGGATAAATGCTCTCTCGAGGAAGGGCCTACTTTACGCGGGGCGTGCTACTTTGAAACTCGACCGCGGTCTGATTCGAGATTTTAAAGCCACCTTTTCCAATTCACACGCGAGGAGTTCGACTCTTTGAGGTCGCAAATTGCGATGTCAAAAACGGATAACTCATCGCAAATTGTGATGAGTTCGGTTAGTAACTTGGAGCGGAACTGAATCATTCACCAATGCCAGAAACTAATCTCGCTCTAATTCAGCAACGGATTTATACGATTCGGAACGTCCGAGTGATCCTCGATTCGGATCTCGCGGCGCTATACGGCG
>JBEDUS010000014.1:0-2220 GCA_040414975.1 Candidatus Udaeobacter sp. | reverse complement strand
CGCCTTGCGGCGCATTGGCTTGGATGAAACCAACTTTGCCAGCGCAACCTGCGGCACCATTCGTCTCAAATTCTTAAAGATCGGCGCGCTGGTGTGCGTCAGTGTTCGCCGCATCAAAATTGCCATGACGTCGGCCTGCCCGGTAGCAACCACCTGGGCTCTCGCCACCTCTCGCCTTACGGCTGCGGCAAACGCTCGCGCTTCGCCCGACTGACACGCGGCGCCGCATCGCGTCTCCCACGCGGCATCATCCGAAGGCCCACTGGAGTTCCTCTTCTTCGCTGCACCCGCAGCACCGCAACCGATTCCAACGATCCCGCGTCTAACTGCGCCACCCCGAAACTCGTTCGCAAAACACCAGCAAACCGCTTCGCAAATCCGCGCGCCGTTGTGAAAATAGTGCGGCCCAGAGGAAACGCCCATCGCTGTTTCGATTTGCTTTTCGTAATCGCCGATGGGCGGGTCGCGACGCCCACGCGCGTCCCGACAGGCTTTCCGGGATGGCGCGACGAGCGACGGTCGGAGGGTGGAGGTCTGATGTCGTGCAATAGCCGCGTGGCAGCGGCGGAGCAGTGGCGGGCGAGCGTCAGCGCATCCGCGATGGAGAGGCGGAGCTCGACCTGTGGCAGTTAAAGACGCGCATGTAGATCGTACCAGGGGCCTCGCTTGCTGCCGAGCGCTCTAGCGATACGTAAACTAATGATCTCTTTGTCGTAAGCGGTCTTCACGCCCATTCCAGAGCGCCAATCATCCGGCAGCTCCTTGCCGAACAACCCCGATGAGCCAAGATCAAAACTGTGGGCGATCGATCGTCCCTCCTGCGCCGGCTGCGGGCATTGTTGCGCGGGAACCCTGCTTTGGTCGATAAGCTGAAATTTCCTGTAGCCAAGCTCTTTAAAAAGTTTAATCCCTTCCGCGAGGACTGCGCGTCTGCTTTTGCGGCCGTTGGTGACTCCGATCGACATAAAATTAGGACGTTCTTGGACGCGCCCGAGTTGACGAAGGCAGATTAAATCGTCGCCCTGAATGTCGATCTTCACATAATGAGGTACGCCAAACTCCCCAATCAAAAAATCGCAGGTCGTCGCTGGGACCCTAATGATATCAAACGGCGATCCGGATCGCGCGACTTGATCGGCGAATTGCCGGTTCCCTGTACCCTGGCGCTCGTTAGCGTTAGCGTAGAACTCAATACTACCGCTTGTTTCAGCGACAGCCTTTTCGATTAGAGTGAATTGTCCTGTAGCAAGTGGACGAGCAAAGCACTCTCTCAAGCTGGCACAAAGGTTCGGATTAGCTTCAACGCCGACTACACGAAAACCTTTTTGCAAGTAAAAACCGGCGTCTTGGCCTTCGTGGCAGCCAAGATCGAAGATTAAATCACTTTGCGCAGGCATCGCTAACTCTCAGAGTCCAATTCGCGGCGTAGTTTGACCATGTCCAAGGACATACGCATCTTACGTTTCATGTGTCTGCCAACGTGCAATAGCGGTGCCAGCCAAAAGATCTGATCGATCGACGAGCGCGGATGAACATCCGCCCGTGAGCTTCTTTGGTAAGCTAGATTTGGCACCGAAAGGAACAGGCGAATATCCTTGTTTAAGAGGAGCATGTGGTTGTGCGTTGGATCTGCACCCATACGACCACCATCCGGGTGACCGGTCGGGCGCGCCTCGCACTCACACATGTATCGAAGCAGTCTGCTCATAAATCTGCCGTTTACCGCGTAGAAATGCGTTCCTATGACGTGACCCTGCCAGGCCAACAATGGTCCCACTAGCCCAGCGTCCGACGATACATAATACCCGAAACGCACGACGTCCCATTCTTCAAGGGCAAGTCTATCGATAAGCTTTTGATCAAATGTTTCTGGAATGTGCCGAAAACTAACATCGTCCTCAAATATGAGAACGTTACGGAGATTGTCGTTTATAGCTCTTTCTAAGATCTGTTTATGACTACTGAAGCAGCCTCGTAAACCAACGGTGGCAAAACCAGACTTCTCGGTAGGTCGCGTGACGATATGAAACAATACCTTCTTATTCGGGATGTCAATTCCGATCTTTTGGAATTCTTCCTTTGTTTCGCGCCGGCGATCTGTGCGGTCGGCCAAATTGATAATGTGGGCTCGATCAAAATACTCGACAATGTGTTTCATTTCACATCCACCGTCGAGTTCGTCTTTCGCGAAAATGGAAGCGAAGCCATGTGAAAATATCG
>JBEDUS010000013.1:0-5389 GCA_040414975.1 Candidatus Udaeobacter sp. | reverse complement strand
TCATCGGGACACTTGATCGCACGGTGGAAAACATCGCGTATGACTCGCGGCGAGTGCAAAGGAATGGCATGTTCGTGGCACTGCGGGGCGAGAAATCAGATGGCCACGAATTCATCGGTCAGGCAATCGAAAAAGGCGCATCGGTAATCGTTGCCGAACGCGAGGAACAAAACCCGCGCGCTACTTGCGTTGTTGTCGAGAATACGCGGACGGCGCTTGCTGATTTTGCGGAAAACTTTTACGGGCACCCCGGGCGCAAATTAAAACTGGCAGCAGTCACCGGTACGAATGGTAAAACCACCACTACATTTCTCATCAAGCACATCTGCGAAAATGCCGGCCTGCATTGCGGATTGATCGGAACGGTGCGTTACGAAATCGGTGAACGCGTGCTGCCAGCCATCCGCACGACGCCAGAATCGCTCGATTTGCAAGAGTTACTCGCGCAGATCGTCAACGCGGGTTGTAAGGCAGCGGCGATGGAAGTTTCTTCCCACGCGCTCGCGCAGGACCGCACGCGCGGACTCGAATGGAACGTTGCCGTCTTTACCAATCTTACGCAGGACCACCTCGATTTTCACGGGACTATGAAAGGCTATTTCGAATCCAAGGCGAAGCTCTTCATGGGACTCGGGGATCAGAAAAAAAAGCGCAAACCGGTCGCAATTGTGAATATCGATGACCGATACGGCGAACAATTGCTCGACAAGATCGACAAAGGCATCGCGGTTATCACCTACGGAATGGGCATGCGCGCCGATTTCCGCGCTTCAAATTATCGCGTTGAGTCCAGCGGTACTTCTTATCAGTTGGATGCACGCGGCAAAAGTTATCTGGTTCGCGTTCCGTTGATTGGCCGATTTAACGTCACAAATTCGGTGGCGGCGTTGGCTGCCGCTAATGCTCTTGGAATCAATCTGCGCGACGCTGTGTTTAGTCTTAGCAAATCGCCGCAAGTCCCGGGCCGCCTGGAATTTGTTCCGGCGAAGCGACAATTTCAAGTATTCGTCGACTACGCTCACACGCCCGACGCGCTGGGGAACGTCCTCAAGACTTTGCGCGAGCTTGAGCCACATCGGTTGATTGCCGTTTTTGGTTGCGGCGGCAACCGCGACCGGCAGAAGCGGCCTTTGATGGCCGAAATAGTGGATCGCCATGCTGACTACGCCATCATTACCTCGGACAATCCCCGAAAAGAGAATCCGGACACAATCGTCGCCGAGATCGAAAAGGGATTCCGATCGGCTCACTATGAAAAAGTTGTTGATCGCACTCAGGCCATCAATCGCGCCATTGAACTGGCACAGCCGCACGACATTGTTTTGATCGCTGGCAAGGGGCACGAAAATTACCAGGAGTTCGCGGATCACACCATTCCGTTCGACGATATTCAAGTCGCTCGACGTGCAATTGAGGATCATCCAATGGAATTTTCGTCATGAATCCGCTTCCGCTTTCGGAGATTGCTCAGCTTGCCGGAGGCTCGCTTTCGTCTGGCGACGGAGCCGTTGTAGTCGACAAGGTCAGCACCGATTCGCGCACGATTAAGCACGGCGAACTATTCGTCGCATTGCGCGGCGAAAATTTCGACGGACACAGTTTCGTAGAAACCATCGCAACAACCGGTGCCGCTGGGGCAATCGTCGATTCCAATTGGAAAGGAAACGTGCCGGAAAATTTCCCGCTCATTCGCGCAAGGGACACATTGCAGGCGTACCAACAGCTCGCCGCCAATTACCGGAAGTCGCTTAAGCTAGATGTAGTTGCAATCACGGGAAGCAACGGCAAGACCAGCACGAAAGACTTCGCTGCAGCCGTTCTCGCTCGCCGGTTTCGAGTGACGAAAACACAAGGAAATTTCAATAATCATGTCGGCTTGCCTCGAACGATTCTGGAGGCTACGTCGCAGGACAAAGTCGCTGTTTGGGAAATAGGAATGAATCACCCCGGTGAAGTTGCTGCGCTGGCGAAAGTAGCTGCGCCCGACGTAGGCATCATTACAAACATCGGTGTCGCGCATATTGAATACATGGGATCGCGCGAAAGAATTGCGGAGGAGAAAGGCGCGCTTGCAGAAGCCATTGGTGCCGAGGGAACGGTCATCTTGAACGCCGACGATCCGTTTACGAAGGGGATCGCGGCGCGCACGCGCGGCAAAGTGGTCTTAGCCGGCACAACAGCTGGCACGATTCGGGCCAGTGAGATGAACCAGAGCGGAAGCGCGACAGATTTTACGATTCTCGAAGGCGCCCATCGTTGCCGCGCCCAACTACCTGTCCCCGGTATGCACATGGTGCAGAATGCATTGTTGGCCATTGCGGCCGGTCGTGTTTTCGGTCTTTCTCTCGAAGAGTGCGCCGCGGGGCTGATTGCCGCGCCACTCGCGAAAGCGCGTTTGCAAGTCAAGGAAATCCGCGGCGTGCTATTTCTCGACGACAGCTACAACGCAAATCCCGATTCCATGAAAGCGGCGTTGCGAACATTAGTTGAACTCGATGTGGAAGGGCAACGAATTGCTGTCTTGGGCGAAATGCGTGAATTGGGCGATGAATCGGAGCGCGGGCATCGCGAAGTAGGGGAAGCCGCAGCCGCATTGAAGGTCGATCATCTGATCGCCATCGGAAATGTGGCTGCGGCTATCGCGCAAGCGGCAAAACTGGCCGGACTGGAGAACAGCTCTACCGTAGCGTCGACAGCTGAAGCCGCGGAATTATTAGTGGAACTTGCCGCGCCAGGCGACCTGGTGCTGATCAAGGGCAGTCGCCTGGCGCGCACGGAGCAAGTGATTGAAGCATTCCGCAATCCGCACTCCGCAACTTCGACATCAGGTCACGAGCACAAGAAACCTTTCGGTGTCGCCAATTCGCCATGATGTACTACCTCCATCATCTCAGCGACCGGTTCATCGGGTTCAACGTTTTCCTTTATGTCACGTTCCGAGCAATTGCGGCAGCGGTGACGGCGTTCCTGCTCACATTGATTTTTGGAAACCTTATTATTCGAATACTGATCGCGTTGAAATTGGGACAGCCGATTCGCGGAGCGGCGGAAGTTCATCGCCTAGCTGAGCTGCATGGTGGTAAACAAGGAACGCCCACCATGGGTGGCGTCCTGGTTATCGGCTCCATCTTTGTATCCAGTCTCTTCTGGGCGCGGCTCGATAACCGTTTCGTTTGGCTGGTCTTGTTTTGCATGCTTTACCTCGGTGGCCTCGGTTTCGCCGATGATTATCTCAAGGTAACGAAGAAGAAGTCCGATGGCATCAGCGGCCGGATCAAACTGATTTTTCAGACTGCTCTTGCCTTAATTGTCACCGCCGTTTTTCTCACCAGTCCGCTGCTGGAAGTACAGGCCCGCTCTCTGTATGTGCCGTTCGTTAAATCGCCAGTCATTGCCAATATGGGCTGGTTTACCTTCATATTTTTTCTCCTTGTCATTGTCGGTTCCTCGAATGCCGTCAATCTCACCGACGGGCTCGATGGGCTGGCGATTGGTTGCACCATCACCGTGGCATTTGCCTATGCTCTGCTCTCTTACGCAGCTGGAAATTTCAGGATCGCCGAATATTTGCAGGTCCCGTTTTATCCCTTTGCCGGAGAACTGACTATCGTCTGCTCCGCACTGATCGGCGCGGGTCTGGGCTTTCTCTGGTTTAATTGTTTCCCAGCGAAAGTTTTCATGGGCGATACCGGGTCGCTTGCTATCGGAGGCATGATTGGCGTCGTGGCGATCTGTTGCAAGCAGGAGCTGCTCTTGGTTGTCGTTGGCGGCGTTTTCGTCATCGAAGCTGTCTCGGTGATTTTGCAGGTAATGAGTTTCAAACTGACGGGTAAACGGATTTTCGTCATGTCACCGCTTCATCATCACTTCGAATTGGCCGGCTGGAAGGAAAACACGGTCATCGTTCGGTTTTGGATTCTGTCGATCATCTTTGCGTTGCTTGGTCTTGCGACGCTCAAACTGAGGTAAGACGTGCGCTACAAGAATCAAAATATTGCCGTGCTCGGTGCAGGATTGAGCGGGAGCGCCGCCGCGCTGCTACTGAGGTCGGAGGGAGCGCAGGTGACAGTGCTCGATAGCGCCGAGGAGAAGAGTCTACTTAAATCGACGATCGACAATCTGCGGACTCAGGATGTCCGCGTAATCTGCGGGCTGTCTGCGGATGAAGACTCGTCTACTTATCAAATGGCGGTCTTAAGTCCGGGCATCGATCCGGTTTCCCGGCTGGTGCAAAATTTCTCGTCGCGCGGAATAGAGATCATCGGCGAGCTTGAGCTGGGATGGCGCTCTTGCGAAATTCCGATGATCGCAGTCACCGGCACGAACGGCAAAACGACAACGACCGAGTTGCTCGCTCAAATGTTGAATGCTTGCGGCCAGCGAACGATTGCCTGTGGAAATATTGGAAAGCCGCTTTCTGAAGTGGCGCGCGAAAAGCAACCGTATGACGTGCTCACTGTGGAGGTGAGTTCGTTCCAACTGGAAACAATTCGCACCTTTCATCCGTCCATCAGCCTCTGGCTTAACTTCGCTCCGGACCATCTCGATCGGTATCGGTCGGTGGCGGAATATCGTGCGGCCAAAATGCGCATTTTTGAAAATCAAAAAGGTGCCGACGTGGCTGTCGTAAATGCGATTGAAAAAATACCGGGGATACGTTCGCGTACGATCACGTTTAGTGCCTACGCGAACCATGCGGACTTTCGGGTCTCAGAAGGCGCAATTCTTTACCACAACGAATCAGTGCTGCGGTTAGCAGACCTCAGGCTGCGTGGTCTGCACAATATTGAGAACTTGATGGCAACCCTTGCCGTCGGGATGGCCCGCGGGTTGTCGTTTCAGAAGATGGTGCCGCCGCTCTGTGCTTATGAACCGCGTCCGCATCGCTGCGAATTTGTCCGCGAACTCAACGGCGTCGTCTATGTGAACGACTCCAAGGCGACGAACCTTGATGCAATGGACAAAGCGTTGCGCGCGCAAAGCAAGCCGGTCGTCCTGATCGCCGGCGGCAAGGACAAGGGGTTTTGCTTTGATCCGCTTCGATCTCTAGTGAAGGAGAAAGTCAGATCGACGATTTTGATCGGCGAAATGGCCGAGAGCATCAAGCGCTCCTGGACCGAGGCCGTCGAATCGGAGATCGCAAGCTCGCTCGCGGAGGCGGTCGAGCGCGCGCATGCGAGCGCAAAACCCGGGGAAGTCGTTCTTTTTTCGCCGGGCACGTCGTCCTTCGACATGTTTAAGAGCTACGTTGACCGCGGCGATCAATTTCGCGCGCTCGTGCAGGCTCTGCCTCAAACCGACCAATGAAAATCCCGCGCCTGATGAGACATAACAAACTCTGGGCCGCAACTGCCCGTCGCTCCTCGGCGGCGTCTGCCGGAATGGATTT
>JBEDUS010000012.1:0-8434 GCA_040414975.1 Candidatus Udaeobacter sp. | reverse complement strand
TCCCCTTGGTGTGAACGAAATAACGGTTCCCGCAGCGATTGGGAAGCTCGAAACAGTTGCCGATGAAGTGGTCACCATCGCAATGCGATTTGGCGGTTCTGCTACGAAAGGTCTTCCGGACCAGGGCAAGCTCAGTGTTCTTGTCGATGTTCCATCGGGTCACGAGTCGGGATTTTGCGCTGCGATTTTGTCGATGATCGGGCAAACGCCGCCGGGGTCAGCCACCCCGGCTACAGTTACGACTCCGGCTACAGGTGAGAAGAAGAGTTTCGTGGTGCAAGTTGTCGAGGTAAAAGCAAAACAGGACTGATTGGAAGCGCGCAACACAAGGCAAATACCCCGATGATTGCCGTCACGTTTGCTTTGTCAGCTGAAAGCTCGGAATTCTTGCACTGTCTGCACGATAAATCTCGTAACGATCGCAATGGCGTCCGAACAACTCGAGGTGCGATCGATGACCGGATGATTGAAGTCCTTCATACCGGCGTTGGAGAAAAGGCTTGCCGGCAAAGAGTTGGAAAATTTCTGCAAGACCGGCATTTCGATTGTGTGATCAGCAGCGGGTTTGCTGGGGCGCTCAGCGATGATCTGCAAATCGGCGATCTCCTTCTGGCAGAAAATTTTTCGACTGTTGATCTGGGCGAAAGATGGTCGTCGCTTTCAACTTTACCGATTCATATCGCGAATCTCTTGACTGCACCTGCATTGATCGATTCCCGTGAGAAGCGAAACAAACTTGCGCTGAGCTCCGGCGCGGGAGCCGTGGATATGGAGACGGAATTCATCGCGCGTGCCTGCGCCTCCCGCGGCATTCCATTGCTTTCGCTCCGGATAATAAGCGATACCCCGCATAATCTTTTCCCGGCTCCGGCGAACGTCCTGTTCGACATCGAACGCCAGCAAACTCACATCCTGAAGTTGGCGACGCACCTTCTTGCGCATCCCACCCATGTCCCACGCCTGGTCCGGTTCGCGCGAAGGATTAAACGAGCACGAAAGATTTTGGCGGCTGCACTTGTCGAAGTCGTCCGCAATCTGTAGCCGACCTCGGCCGCCGCGGTCAACGCCCGCAGCTACAGCATCACTGCGCCGGTTCGATGTGAACGAGCACATCAGCAATGCGTGAGTCGCTTTGCTGGATTGCGTTTTTTACTCGATGGGCGATCTGGTGGCCGTCGTGCACGGAAATTTTGCCATCCACTCCGACGTGTAGATCGACATAAAAAACCAAACCCATCTTGCGAGCGCGGCATTTTTCAACTTCGATGACGCCGGGGACTGTGCTGGCAACGGAGCAAATGGCCTTGACGATCTTTCGCGGCGCTGTGTCCATGATTTCGTAAAACGCCCGCCGCAAAAGCCTGATCCCGTTTGCTGCGATAACAGCGCAGGCGAAAATGGCAGCCCAATCGTCCGCACTCTGCCATCGCTTGCCACCGATCAAGGCTAGGGAAATGCCAATGAATGCAGCGGCGGATGTGAGCGCGTCGCTGCGGTGATGCCATGCGTCGGTTTGGACTGCGGTACTGTCCACATCTTGACCGATCCGATTGACGTACCGAAATAAAATTTCTTTTGTCACGATCACCACGATCAATATCCCGAGCGTGTAGGGAGCCGGTGCGTGATGCGGCAGGAAAATTTCGCGAACACTTTGAATGGCAAGGCCAACTGCAGCGGCCAAGACTCCAATCGCAACGATCGCTGCCGCAATCGGCTCGGCTTTGCCGTGACCGTAAGGATGCGAAGCATCAGGTGGCCGCGCCGCAACTTTCAGCCCGCTCCAGATGATAAACGAGCCCGCGATGTCGAGTCCCGATTCGATGCCATCGGCTATTAGGACGTAGGCGTGGCCGAAAAATCCGCCAAGGATTTTTGCCACCGCGAAAATCGAATTAACGATCATGCCGAAAAGCGCGACACGCGTCGCCGTTTGCCAGGCAGATGGAGTCATCCCTCCGGGCCGTCGGTGAGTTTGCAGATTGGCTGCGGAAGCCTGAGGATGCTGGGGCGAGGACATCATGAAAACTATAAACGCAGCCGTGTACGAAACGCACGGAAATCCGGCGGACGTCTTGCGTGTCGAATCACGGCCATGGCCGGCGCCAGCTGCTGGGGAAGTGATCGTGAAAATGCGTGCCGCGCCGATTAACCCGGCCGATTTAAATCAGATCGAAGGAAAATATCCGGTGCGCGCGGAGTTGCCCGCGACACCCGGGTTCGAAGGTGCAGGAATCGTTGTCGAAGCGGGCCCTAACGTTACAAATGTCGCCACGGGCGCGCTGGTGATTTTGCCGCACAACATTGGGACATGGCGCGACGCTGTTTCAGTAAAAGCCGATCAATTGGTCGTCGTTCTTACGGGAATCGAGCCTGTGCATGCGGCTATGTTGAAAATCAATCCGATGACGGCGTGGCGTCTGCTGCATGATTATGTGGACCTTGCACGTGGCGACTGGCTGATTCAGAACGCGGCGAATTCGGCTGCCGGGCGCGCTGTCATCCAAGTTGCACACGAGCTTGGCTACAAGACAGTGAACGTGGTCCGGCGTTCGGAATTAGTTGATGAACTGCGCGCCGAGGGCGGCGATGTCGTCCTGGTCGATAGCGAAAATCTTCGCCACGAAGTGGAAGACGCGATTGCCGGCCCGCCGATTCGTCTGGGATTGAACGCCGTTGGCGGCGAAAGCGCATTGCGTCTGGCAAATTGTCTCGCTCCAGGATCGACACTTGTGACTTACGGGGCAATGAGCTTACAGCCCCTGAGGATCCCGAATGGCTTGCTTATTTTCAAAGATCTGCGTTTCCGCGGCATTTGGATTAACAAGTGGTACGACAATGCGACCCCGGCTCAGCGAATGGAAGCGTTTCAGAATTTATTCGAGATGGCGAAGCGCGGTCTGCTGCAAACGAAAGTGGAGAAGGCTTATCCATTGAGCGAAGCGAAGACGGCCGTCGCGCACGCGGCGCGCGGGCAGCGGAGTGGCAAAATCATCTTTGAGTTTGCGGCGTAACCACAGGTACGTAGCCTCGAAAATGTTCCGTTCATTTTCCCATCGCGTATTTTTTCTCTTAGGAGTAATCAGCGGCGTCGCTGCAGGTCACGTCGAGTGCGCAACTGTTCCCGAACCTGGCGATTTGCGCGCCGCGGGAAAAGTTGAATTCCCGATATCGTGCATGCCTTCGGTGCAATCCGAGTTCGAGCGTGGCGTAGCGCTGTTGCATTCATTCTTCTACGAAGAGGCGCGACTTGTCTTCACGTCCGTGGCCGAGCGCGATCGCAACTGCGCGATGGCTCAGTGGGGAATCGCCATGACATGGTGGCATCCGATTTGGACACCCCCCACTCCCGATGAGATGAGCGCGGGCAAAGCGGCCATTGAAAAAGCAATGGCGATGAAGGCTGGAACCGATCGAGAGCGAGGATTCATCACCGCACTCAACATTTATTACAATACGCCGGACAGTTCGAGCGTGGGCGCGGTTGGACAGTCGTGTCATGGACCGGTCGGACCCCGCGACCGCTTGATCGCTTACGAAAAGGCGATGCATCAATTGCGCGATAAGTATCCGGACGATTTCGAGGCGCAAACCTTTTACGGCTTCGCGGTCCTGGCGGTCGGTTACGCAACGCCCAACGACACGAGTTTATCGAAACAACTCGAGGCCGCCGCAATCCTGGAAAAATTGTGGAAACAAAATGCGAACCATCCGGGCGTCGTTCATTACCTGATCCATTGCTACGATTATCCTTCGCTCGCCCAGCGCGGATTGGCCGCCGCGCAGAGTTATGCCTCCATCGCGCCATGGGTGCCTCACGCCCTGCACATGCCGTCGCACATCTTCACGCGTCTGGGAATGTGGGATGAATCCGTCGCTGCAAATCGAGCTTCAGCTGAAGCTTCGCGCGCTTACGCGGCCATGCGCCATCGCGAGGCCACCGAAGCCGAAGAGTTACACGCGCTCGATTACATGGCCTATTCTCATTTACAGGAAGCACAGGATGCCGAGGCAAAAAGGATTGTGGATCTTGCCGCGAAGGTGCGGAAAACGAACCCGGAGCTGGAATTCATTGCCGCTTACGCTTTGGCAGCCATTCCGACGCGTTACGCATTCGAGCGGAATGATTGGACTGCTGCTGCGGCGTTGACCATTTCAAATCTCCCGCACTGGTCTTCGTTCCCGTTCATGGAAGCGCTGATTGAATATGGTCACGCGCTCGGACGCGCACACACGGGCGATCTCGAGGGTGCGCGGAAAGCGATCGCGCGGATGCGGCAACTACGCGATGCGACAAAGGATCCAAAGTTTGATTACTTCAAAAGTCATTTAGATCTGCAGATGCAAGCGGCATTGGCTTGGGTAGCAGCAGCCGAGGGTAAAAAGAACGAAGCAATCGACATGCTGAGCCGTGCCGCGGATGCCGAAGACATTCTCGGTAAACATCCGGTTTCGCCCGGCGCGTTTGTTCCGATTCGCGAACAGCTCGGCAGTCTGCTGCTCGAAGTTGGTCAATCGAAGGCAGCACAGCAAGAATTCGAAGCCGCGCTTGAAATCTATCCCGGGCGATTCCGAGGTTTATATGGAGCGGCGCGCGCGGCGGAACAATCTGGCGACAAGAAGAATGCGAACCGCTATTACGCGAAGCTGGCTGCACAAACGGCAAAAGCTACCGGCTCGCGAGATGAACTGAATCACATTCGGGAATTTCTCACTGCCGAGGCTAAAGCGGCGAGTCCGAACAGCGTCAACGCTCGCGAATAGCTCACGCCCGTTCCTCTGTCATGTTGAGCGAGTGGAACATCTCTGGTTTGTCCGGTTAGTTTGCCTAAAAATTACTGAGATTCTTCGCTTCGCTCAGGATGACACAGTAGGATCGCTCTTGTGCCGCTGGTCGCCATCATTGCTTTGATCCTGATTCTCACCCGCTCCGTCACTGAATTGTGGCTGAGCGGGTTGAACCAACGTTACGTACGCGTGCACGCGAATGAAATGCCCCCTCCGTTGCACGGAATCATTGACCAGGCGACGTATCGCCGTTCGATCGATTACACACTGGCAAAAAGCCGCTTTGGAAACGTCGCTGCGGTGTTCGATACCGCTTTGCTCATCGTAGTGCTTTTCAGCGGCATATTGCCCTGGGCGTTTGGAAAATTCACTGCAAGCTTCGGTACGCCGATCTGGGCGATGGCAGGTTTCCTTTTCCTTACAGGCATCGTGTTGAGCCTTGTCGGATTACCCTTCGCCTGGTACGCGCAATTCAAACTCGAAGAGCAATTCGGTTTTAATACCACAACAACGAAGACGTGGATCGTCGATCGAATCAAAGGTTTGCTGCTTGCACTGCTGCTCGGCTATCCGTTGCTCGTCCTGGTGTTGAAATTGATCGAACGGACCGGCGCAAACTGGTGGATTTGGGCAGCGGTGGTTGTCATCGCATTTCAATTGCTCCTCCTGCTTATCGCGCCGGCAGTCATCATGCCGATCTTCAACAAGCTCACACCGCTGCCGGAAGGAACGCTCCGCGAAGGGCTGTTTGCACTTGCGCAGCGCACTGGTTTTCCGACGCGCAGCATTGAGGTGATGGATGGCAGCAAACGCTCACGCCATTCCAACGCCTTTTTTACCGGATTCGGTCGTTTTCGAAAAATTGTCCTGTTCGACACGCTCATCGGACAGCTTAGTTGTCTCGAACTCGAATCTGTGCTCGCGCATGAGATTGGTCATTACAAAAAGCGCCACATAATTAAGATGCTCAGCGTTTCCATCGCTGGCGTGTTTGTCGCTTTCGCCGCGATCGCCTGGCTGGCGCGTCAGCAGTGGTTTTATCATGCGTTCGGTTTCGGCCATCACGTGGGATTTGCTGCTGCAAATCTCGTGCCCGCGGTACTGCTATTCGCGCTGCTGGCGGGGACCATAACTTTCTGGGTTTCGCCGTTGATTCACAATTGGTCGCGCCGCTTTGAATATGAGGCCGACACATTCGCTCGCGCGGCAATGGGAGAGACGCAGTCGCTAATTCAAGCATTGCGAAAATTGAGCGAAAAAAATCTGAGCAATTTGACGCCGCACCCGCTCTACAGCGCTTTTTATTATTCGCATCCGACCCTGCTCGAACGGGAACACGCGCTGCAAACAGCCGCTTAACAGCGAGAACATGTTCAAGACATTCTGAATAGGCGAGGTTAACACTTTCCCTGTCATCTTGAGCGAAGTCGAAACATCTCTGACTATCTTCTGGCACATTGTGGAAAAATGGTCAGGGATTCTTCGCTCCGCTGAGAATGACAGGGGTCCATTATGTCGAGAATCATTGTTGTTGGGGCCGGAATTAATGGGGTTACCGCTGCGATCGAATTAAAGAAACGCGGCCACGGAGTGATTCTGGTCGATCCTGGACCGTTTCCCCACGCGCTCGCAGCTTCTACCGACATCAGCAAAGCGGTCCGCGCAGCTTATGGAGCCGATGAAGACTATACAGAACTTGCAGAACGCTCGATCAAACTCTGGCGCAAATGGAACCAAGAATTCGGCGTCGAGTTGTATCACGAGACTGGCGTGATGTTCGTGCGGCGTCGAGAGATCAAGCCGGGGGATTTCGAATATGAAAGTTTCAAAATGCTGCAACAGCGCGGACACAAGGTTGAGCGAATGAATTCAGCACAACTGTGGAAGCGGTTCCCCGCTTGGAATCCGGAATTGTTTCGAGACGGTTTGCTTGAGGTTGAAGCAGGTTACGTGGAAAGCGGCCGCGTCGTTGCGACGCTGGTTAAACGCGCGAAGGCCGCCGGCATCGAGCTTCATGAAAACTCCAGGTTTTCTCATTTAGATGAAGGCGACGGACGCACGAAAGGCATCGTATTGGACAATGGGGAGCGTATCGCTAGCGATCGTGTTCTGATGGCAGTCGGCGCCTGGACGCCGTATCTCCTGCCTTTCATGAAAAAGTTCTTTCGCGCCAGCGGCCAGCCGGTGTTCCACTTGAAACCTGAGCGACCTGATCTTTTTGCACCGGAGCATTTTCCAGTTTTCGGTGCAGACATTACGACGACCGGCTATTACGGGTTTCCTGTCAACCGCGAGGGGATACTGAAAGTCGCAAACCACGGTCCCGGTCGCGAAATGTCCCCCGATTCTTCACAACGCGTCGTCACTTCCGGGGAAAAGGAAAACTTGCACAAGTTTCTATCGTGGGCATTCCCGGCGCTTGCAGATGCACCGATCGTTTACACGCGCGTGTGCATGTATTGCGATACCCACGATGGGCACTTTTGGATTTCGCCCGACCGGGAACGCAACGGACTAGTGATCGCCGCAGGCGATTGCGGACATGGATTTAAATTTGCCCCCGTGCTGGGCGAAATTATTGCCGATGCTGTCGAGGGAAAACCCAATCCGATTCTGGAAAAATTTCGCTGGCGATCAGAACTTCCTATAGGCGCTAGCACAGACGTTGCGCGTTTTCGCGGGCACGACGAGCAACCAACGCGATAATGGATCCCGCAGTCACTAACTCATCACACAAGTGATTCAAGGTTAGCTGCGGCCTACGAGGAAACGTCTGGTGTCACTCAATTGATTTCGCATCAGATGTTACCGATTAGCGGTTGTAGCGCCGCCTGCCCAGTTCGGTGTGAGCCTACTTACTTGGTCCGTAGAAAGCCGTGAAACGCACCGCTACCGTCGATGTAGAATCCGGTAATCCCGTTCATTGGATCGTTGCATATGGGGAGCGTGCCCTGGCCAGCACCTGTTCCCGCGCCGGGAGCGTCAAACGTGCTAACGGTGCCGGGAACACCTACAAAGCCGTGATTCACACCGTTGGCGTCAATGTACTGTCCCGTCATCGTGCCCATTGGGTTGAGGTTCTCGGGCACAGTGCCCTGGCCGGCGCCCGTTCCCGCGCCGGGAGCGTCAAACGTGGTGATCTTGCCGTTGCGAGTGCGGAGGTAGCCGTGGAACACAGTGCTCGCGTCTAAATATTCTCCCGCGATAGTCCCGGACTCGTTGATGCTGGACGCGAGAGTGCCTTGGCGGACGCCTGTACCCGCGCCTGGAGCTTCCCAAGTCGTGAAGGTCCCGTCCGCCTCGCGAACGTAGCCGTGAAACACATTACTTGCGTCAAAGTAGTTTCCCGTAACCGCGCCCGACAGATTGAGGCCTGCGACGGTAGCCATCAACGTGCCTTGGCCGGGGCCTGTGCCTGCGCCTGGCGCCTCGAAGGTCGCGAAGGCGGCGGGAGTACCCACGAAGCCGTGGAACACATTTCCCGCGTCAATGTAGGCCCCAGCGATTGTCCCCGAAGCATTGATGTTTCCGGGGAAGGTGCCCTGGCCTGCGCCTGTGCCCGCGCCGGGAGCGTCAAATGTGGTGACTGCACCGCCGCCGGCGCGCAGAAAACCGTGAGCTACATTATTCGCGTCAATATACCAGC
>JBEDUS010000011.1:0-6635 GCA_040414975.1 Candidatus Udaeobacter sp. | reverse complement strand
TGCCAATGTTATTTCAGTACGAAACCGGCCGCACATAGCGAGCACGCTGGCCATTCACATGGCGAAGGCCCCGACCATTTCTGTAAGTTCAACAACGCCTATAAGGTGAACCGCGGCAATTACGGCAGTACTAAGCTCGATGGGGCGAAGTTCTGGGTCGCTGGCGATTTGGGCGGTGATTTTTCCAAAGGCCAAATGGATTGGGCAGTATTGACGTTTGATTCGTCGGTGACGCCCGAGCAGCGAGAGGGAATCAAGGCCATTCTCGGCCATGTTTATCCAGTGAAATGGAATTCATTCAGCGTGGCCCAGGACAGCACCATGACATGGCAGGCGACCAGGGATCACGCCGATGCCAAGTTGGATGGTGGAAAGGCGGCGCAAGTCACTCTCAATAAATTTCAGGGTATGACCGACGAGCCAATCGTAATCAAGAATCTAAAATATTGGGGCGTGCCGAGGAACGACGGCTTTATCATGATGCCAAACGAAGTCGAGGCTTACCGCACAGGAGACAAACCATTCGAGTTCAAGGGCACCAATGGCTTCATGATCACCATTGACATCAATTCGAAAGATGTCGCTAAGGAACAAGCGGGCGCTTAGGATAGTGGGTGACTTGCGGTGTCTTACTAGGATCTAACGAGACAGAGATAAGCCACGGCAGGGTGTCGTGCCAAACACGCTGAACTCATTTCGAAATGGGGCCGTTGGCTTCATCGGCTGGTTAGGGCTGCGGAAGTGAATACACATATGCCAGCGAGTCGCCGCGCGGCGTGATGAAATCTTGAAGCTGCCAGCACTCGTGTTCTCCCTTGCGCAATACCAAGTGCACCGTGTGCCGTTCGGGCGGGCGCTTGGAGTCGAGCACGAACGGATATGACATGGAGACAATTGCCGTATCCGGCGACTCCGTTTCGACGGAGAAGCGAACCGGCTTGCCAATTTTTCCGTCCTGGCCTCCAAGCCAGGGATCGTAATCCAGATGCCCGATCTCTCCGTTCGAATATGCCCATTCCCTCTTGAGCAGCGCACCGAACTCTGGCGTGGTGAACTGCAAGATAATATGTGATGGCTCGGCATAAAATGAATAGTGCTCGGAGTAGAAGGCACGGGCCCAATCGGCAGCCTTCGGGCAATCAGCGGCAGCCAGGCCCACGCTGATTAGTGCTAATACGGCCAAGATTAGTTTCATACGCAGCTCTAACGAGAGTTAGACTGTAACTTGCAATCTATTTCAGGCTCCATAGAGCGGATAGTCCACCAAAAGGCTGCATGCTAGCAGGCCCTGCTTCGCCAGCTCCAAATCGTAAGGCCTTATGGTACCTTGATCGAGTAACTAAAGTGATCAATCGCTTGGTACTGACCGTCCGGTTGCCGCGCCTTGAACTCAATGGTAGCGGTGTCTTCTTTAGGCGCCGTATTTTCTTCAATTACGACGAGTATATAGCCGGAAACAAAGTCTGAATGTTTGACTAGTTCTAATTGCCACTCTTCATCCGATGGGTAGCCGCTCTTGCGGGTGTAAAAGGGTGCCCCGGCCGTTCCAGCGGTTAATTGATGCATTTCCGCTCCGATCGGCGTCCATTGACGCTGGACCTTCATATGGTCGTAAAAATGGTCGTGACCGCAGAAGTAGATGCGAGCACCGGCATCCTCTAAACTTTTCCACATCTGATCTCGGTCGTGCGGGTAGGCGGCTAATGTCTCTTCGCGGGTATGATCGCCGCCAGTTACGAAGGCTGGTTCGTGGCCATATGCGAAAACGAATGGCTTCTTCAACTCGTTCTTATTTTTGGCTACGACGTCATCGAGCCAACGCTGATTTATTAGATGGCGTCGATTTTCATATTGATCGAGGCCAATACAAAGAACCGAGCCGGTAGCATACCAAAAAGAAGTCCCCTGCTCGCAGTCCGGGCCGTTAGCAAGTACCTCGGATGCTTTTTCCCACATTAGTTCTTTCCAGATTGCCGCTGCGTTGGCTATCTCGTACGGATTCCTATCGTTTTTCTTGTACCATCCGACTTCGTGGTTTCCCCGCACTGGTAAGATTGTGGCGTGCGCATAAAGGGGCGCCATGATTTGACGCCACCTCTCGAGCCCCTTTCTAAGGACATTCGTCTTATCCGCTGGTTTCGGGCCGTCGCGCTCGTTTACATTCACAATATCGCCAGTCCAGAGCACTAACTGGGGATTCTCTCGCGCCATGGCCACAGCAATTTGTTTGGTGACCTCTTCGTTGATGCCCTCCTTATCTCCAGGCCGTGGATCGTTCCACGGAAAGTCCGCCCGACCATCACCGGCGACTACGATGCGAAGCGGCTCGGCGTGTCCCGGTAGGCATAGACCGAATATGAAAATCGCGCAAAGCATCAAAAGACCAGGGGTCTGGCAGTCAGAGGTCGACATTACACTCCTCGGAATGATGTAGGGCTTGCTCGTCGCGCGCGTCATTGCGCCTTGTTCATTATCACTTTGTCATTGCCGTGTGGAGAGAAAAGGAGAACTTCGAGCGCAGAAATCCGTATCAAGACTTAGTGAACGAGCAGGATTTGCCGCTGCGCGTGCCCGACGTTGCAACGGTCAGATCGAAGCATTAAGCGGCGGCATGATCGTCGGCCTGACCGTGTATGCTTGGGACGACAGTTGCTCAAAAGCAAGCCGGCACCAATATCGTAAAAATCTCGGCAGCGAACTACCGAGACAATCCGGACTTGTGCATGAAAATTATTGTTGAGACGCTGGTGCGCCTTGCTGCAGAGGAAAAACCCATCACTTCTTGAACTCGCGCTCGTGCTCCTGTGTTCCAATCACATTGTCAGCGGCATCGTAAACGCGGATCACGGCATTGAGCACATATTAGGCGAAGCGCCAAAATCAGGCGGCTCCTTTCCAGCCTCCGACCTGTGGCTTCTGACCTCTGGCTGATTACTGTCTGGATTCGCCGACTCGCAGAGGTCGTCGCTGCAGACAGACAAGAAATCATTGAACGCGCTCTTGGCGCGAGACGCACCAAAGGGCATTTTATTTGAATTTGATAAATCAGCACTGGTGCATTTGTACCCATGACATGCGCCGAATAACTGGCCAAGAAATGGCCAAGCACAAAAATATGCTGTTAGAATTCTCCCTTACGACCGAATACAAATATCTTATTCCAAAGATATTATAGTCAGCGTGCCTGGAGGGATTCGAACCCCCAACCTTCTGATCAGAAGTTTTACTATTGACTTGTTTTGTTGTGCTCCGTAATGTGCCGCTATGCATGCAGAAAACGCGCAGTTTCCAGATGTATTATCAGCAACGATGATTAGCACACAACGGAACAAATCGGGGGCGAGCTTGAACAGAAAAAGTGGCAAGCAAGTGGCAAACACGCCTACGAGGGGAGCCGGGAAGAATGACTCTCGATACTGGCGATCGCGCATTTTCCGGCCAATTAACGCGCGCGGTGAGGCGTCTCCGCATTACTCGATGCGCTTACAAATTCGCGGTCAGCGCATGGCGTTCTCACTCGGAACCGGCAACGCGGAAGCGGCGGCGCGGATGGCGGCGAACGTTTACACCGACTTCCTGACGCTCGGAGTCGAAGCTGCGCTTGCGAAGTATCGCCCACAGAAAGCCGCAGAGAGTATCGCCACAGTGGGGCAATGGATTGAAGCTGCGCGTTCCGTTGCGACGGTGAATCCCGCGACCTTCGCGCTGTATGCTGCCGCGCTGCGCAAGATCGTTGGTGACATCATCCGGGTGAAACGCAACCGAAAACGCTTCGGCCCGAAGGGTGGTGGCGCGCGAGCGTATCGCGCAGCAATCGACACGGCTCCGCTTGCACTTCTCTCCCCAGGAGCAATTCAGAAATGGCGCTTGGAATACGTGAAGCGCGCAAAAACGCCAGCGGAGCAGCGTTCACGAATGACATCGTGTAATTCTACGGTTAGACAGGCACGCAGTTTGTTTGGCAAAAAGATCACTCGCTTCGTGCCGATACCGGAACCAGCACCGTTTCAGCATGTAGAATTTTTTCCAAGACAAAGCGCGAAGTATTTCAGTCGCATCGACGCTAAGGAGCTTTTGACAAAGGCTCGCGATGAACTGGCGGAAAACGATTCGGCTGCGTTCCTCGTGATCTTGATTGCTCTTGCGGCAGGATTGCGCAAGGGCGAGATCGACACGTTGTGTTGGCATCAGATCGATTTTCAGCGCGGTGTTATTCGAGTGGAGCACACGGACACGGCGAGTTTGAAAAGCGCAGATTCACGCGGCGAAGTTCCGATTGATGCGAGCGTTGTCGATTTACTCAGAGGCTTTCACACGCGCAAGACTGGCGCATTTGTGATCGAAGGCGGTGACGGTGTAGCAGGCCCAAGAGCATGGGGACGCAATTACAGAGTGCAAAGCGTTTTTGACCGGGTAACAGCCTGGCTCCGCAAACATGGTGTGACGGCAAAGAAACCGCTGCACGAACTGCGAAAGGAGCTAGGCGCGCTGATCACGGCCGAGCACGGCATTTACGCTGCATCGCGTGTGCTGCGTCATGCCGACTTGTCCACCACTGCTCAGCATTACACGGATCTGAAAACGCGGCCTACAATCCCGGTTGGTGAATGGTTAATGCCAGAGAACGTGGTTCCGATGAAGCGCAACAAGAGAAAGACGACCTCGTGAAAGAGCCGAACACCGCGATGGACGCTTTATTCAGGTTTCTCGATTATAGGCTTCGCACTTTACTTCTTCGGCTTCTGCCGCCACCTCCACCGGGGCAGGTCTCAGACGGGACAATGGCGCTCTACCCGGACGGGATGCTATTAGGCGAATTAGATTCAACGGTTTTGACTCTCGCCGTCATACAGGGAAAAAAAGTGCCCGCTACGCGCTGGAAAGCGTACAAGCGGGTGGACAAGCGATGGCCGAAATATCACTTGATTTCTAAAGTGGAAAAACTCGTTAGGCGCGCGGGGGAGAAACTGCGGGAGGAAAGCAAGGCGGACTGTAAAGTAGACAACGGGCAATATTACCGGGCTCGACGCCAAGCATTCCTGGAATGGATTGTCTGGCTTGGAAATCCTGACCTCCTAGATGTGATAACCGTCGCACCAGATCCCCGTTGGTTGCGTCGTGATGTTCTCGATACTATGGACAAGGGGCGTAAGCTCTTTGCGCAACGCCAAGCCGCAAAGCGCGCAGCGCGCTACCGGGCTAAACATAAAGGCGAAAAATCACCGAAAAATTTCACGCCAAAAAGCGTGACGCATTCACGAGGTTAAGCCCGCTCGATCCCATCCAATCAGCGTGATGGTGCGCTCCAATGCGGTTGAGTAACTCTTTTTCTGTATATTGTAACTGCTGCAATGAATGTTGCAGCACCTATAGCGCAGGGTCAGCCGATTGAGAACTCGGCTGACGAAATCCTTCTACGTAAACGCGAAACCGCTCGACGGCTTAACAAGTCAGTCCGCACCATCGATGCATGGATGAAACGCGGGCGCTTGCCTTACATCAAAGTAGGGCGCTCGGTCTTGTTTCGTTGGAGCGCAGTCCTGAAAAAGCTCGAAGCTTACCGGGTCAACTAACGAGTCGGAGGCGTGAATGAACCCGAATAGTTCCACAAGCACAACCGCAGCGCGATTGCTCACTCGCAAGGGGCTTTCCGACCGCTGGCAGTTGTCAATTGAAACATTAAAGAGGCGGGAGCGTTGCGGACTCCTGCCATTTCTCAAACTGGGCCGCGGTGTCCGTTATCGACTTAGCGACGTTGAGCGCCTTGAAACAGATGCTGAGGTATTGCGCCCATGACAGCTACAGCATTAACGGTAAGCGTGCCGCCTGACGATAAGGGCGACGGCCCCACTCCCCTGGCCGGTGGGGTGGGCACCCCTACGCGCGACAAGCAAACCGGGTGGTTCCATCTCTCACACGTTCCAATTGAGGAAGTCAAGCCATGACTAAAGCCTCAAAGCTAAAACGGCGCAGAGCCAAACGTCCGGTATCTTTACCCTCCCGCGCAACCAAAACGCGTGCTAGGGCTGAGGCTGGTAGTAACAAACGGCTTTCCTATAAGCCACTGCCAACAGGATTCCAGCGCGATGGCTTCAACTATCAGCAGATCGCTCGCGAAGGAGATGCTGCTATCTATGAGCAAACATGGATCGATTGCTCCAATCCGAGTGTCTGTTACGAGGTAATCCGCATCCGCCGACGTGAGGGTTTTCAAATCAACGGGAGATTCGTTGAACCGGCGGAGGTTTATCCAAACTCGGATGCCTGGGGCATGGACGGGTTCACGTTTACAGACAAAGACACGACATTTGCGAAGCTGCGGAAGGTAGGGCGGATATGAGCGGTCGTCAGTTCGACAGCACGGAAAGCGCCGAGTTACGGGCGAAGATTGATGAGGCTAAGCGCCGATTGCCTTTGCCGGACTTGATGACTACGCTCGGACGCGGAGAGCGAGCTAAGAAAAGCGCGCATTGCCCGTTTCATGATGACAAGCATAAATCGTTCTCCGTGTTTCGAGGCGATGACGGCTTCTGGCATTGGAAGTGTTTTGCCGAGTGCGGCGAAGGCGATGAGATCATGTTTCTTCGCAAACTGAACGGGCTTTCCATGACTCAGGCGATGAACCTTTACTCGGA
>JBEDUS010000010.1:0-3797 GCA_040414975.1 Candidatus Udaeobacter sp. | reverse complement strand
CGGCGCACCTGCGCCGTAGTCAGGTCAGTTAATTTTCTGTCGCGGAATTCCTCCGCCTTCTTGTCGATATCCTTCTTGACCGACTGCCTGACGAGGAACGTTTCCTTGGAATTCTCAAGCCGGACATACATCCTGCCTTCCAACGCAGCATCCTTTCCAAACAAGATTTCAGGCGGTCTTTCAGAGCCAATCAGTTTGAGCTTAAGTTTTGGTCGGTTCAGGCCGTATTCATTCAATTTGCTCTTATCGGCGTCAATATCCTTGGCCGGAATCGTTCCCTCCTTTTGCCAGGTCTCCAAGTCTGACAACAAATTCTCAACTACACCCGCGTCTGCTTGATCCTTGAACGGCGTTTCAAGCCGCCATTTGTTGTCGCGACGCCGTATTTCTATCTTTTCATCGCCATTTTGAATGATGACGCCGTCGACTTTGCTCCGATCGAAATTGACCACATTCTGCGCCTGGCGCCTGGCCTCCTCAGTGCTCGGCTGTTTCATCTCAAAAAACTTGAGGTAGGAGAAAACCGCGAGCACAACGACAGCCAAAATCAGCGTGGTTCTCCAATTCATATGTTAGCAGAGGAAAAACGAGGGTGTTGGCAAGCGTCGCTGGTGCGAGGCGCCCCTCGCGACTGCGCTACAGGACAAATAATATAAGGACTCTCCAGCGACATCGTTTACTTAAACGCGCCGTTGCCACCAGACCACCGTTCCAATCACGGCGGGAATCAACGGCATGAAAACGAGAACGATCCAGCGCAGGCGAGCCAACGCCTCATCGCTGAGACTGAAAATGAGAGGCTTGGAAACCTTTGGGGCGATACCGATTAGTCGTTCTCGACTCAACAACCAGTTCACACCTCCTGAAATGAAATCGAGCCCCTGCTGATCTTGCGTAATTGCATTGTCCTGCACGAAGGTCGCATTGCTAACGACTACAAGGCGCGACGAATTCACCTGCACTCGTTCGTCAGCGCTGCCACCTTTTTCAATGGCTGCGCCTATGGTTAGCGGCGTATTGCTACTCCGGTTCGCGTCAGCTTGCAGTTTTGCTTGGTTCTCCGTGTTATAATCGGTCTCAGCAAAATACCCTTTTTCGGCCTGGATTAATGGCTCCACCCGGATATTCGAAGCGCGGACGCGGTCGGGCTCAAGCGTGAGTGAAGAAGTACCGCCTAAAAAGAGGGCCCGCACATCGGCGAGCTTTTTTGTGATTGGGCTGTCGCCGAGGAAATGTGCTTGCACATCCCTCGTCAGTGCCAGCTCCTGAATCCCAGTTCGCAGAAAAACCATTAATCTGTCATCATTCACTTTGACGCCCTGCTCGTTGACAAACGCGTCCACCCTTGGTGTCTTCGCCGCCGGGTCGAGGAGCAGCAAAATCCGGCCCTGTTTATCCCAGAAGTTGCGCAACAATTTCATTTCGCGGTCTGAAAAATCGTATTGCGGCCCAATTATCATGACATTCTTTACGTCTTCGGGAATTGCATCCAAATCGAGAAGGTTCAGCTCTTTGAACTGGATGTTTTCGCTTTCGATGAACGCCTTCAGGACAGAGATTGCGCTGCCTTCTGAAATTGGCGGCTCCTTATGACCGAGCACGTAGCCAATAGTTTGTTTTTTTCCCTCCACAAGGTCGATGATCGCGCTGGTGATGGCTTGTTCGCCCTTGAATGCAGCGACGCGAGGACCTTCACCCAACGCCGTCCCGCTTTGATCGATGTCAGCCATCTCAGACGCCTTGACCGTCTTGTTGCGTCCTTCGTAGTCGACGACTAAAAGAGGCTCGTCGGTAACGACCTTGTACTTATCGAACAACTCCTTTGCACGGGAAAGATTGCGCTCTGGATCAATGTGTTCGACATCGATTTTTCCCTTACCCGCATACTGATACTCTGTGAGTAAATTCTGAACGTCCGTGGTAATCGGCGTGGTAGGTGGAAAGAAGACCGTGATGCGCAATTTGCCTTTGAGCGTGTCAAGGAGACGTTTCGTTTTATCTGAGAGCGCATACTTTTGGTCGCGAGAGAAATCCCAACGCGCGTAGTGTTTGAAGGCAATCGAGTTCACCATCGCAACCAGGAATAAAACGAGCAGGATCTGCGCGAGAACATTGAAACCGATTCGAACCCGGCGAATTTTTTGTCCGGAACGTCTTGGGTGCTGGTTTGTTTTGTTACCCATCGCTCAAAGCCTCCACTTGCGGGATTGAAACGCCTGGTGCGTGAGCATCAGCATGACGATCGTCATACTCACGTAGAGAACGATTGGCCGTGTATCGATGACTCCACGGGAGAACGTTCCCATGTGTTCAATCGCAGAGAAATACCCAAGCAAATCGCGCGTTGTGGAGTTCACATCGAGCAGGATGAACTGAACCAGGCCCAGGAAAAACAAGAGGGTAATTGCGCAGAAAGAAATGATCGCCGCGATGATCTGATTCCGGGTCAGAACGGATGTGAGACAACCGATCGAGAGATAAAACATTCCGAGTAATAAAAGCATCAGATAGGACCCGGCGTACGCTCCGGCGGAATGCGCCGCTGGCTCATTCGTGACCTTGAGAAAAATGGCAAAATAAAGCAGCGTCGGGATCCACAGAATCATGTAGAAGACCAGCGCGCCGAAGAATTTTGCGAGTACCACCTGCCAGTCGCGCACCGGGACAGTCGTCAGTGGTTCAATCGTGCCGAGCTTAAATTCTTCGGCAAACAGACGCATCGTGATGAGGGGAAAAATCAGAACAAAGGCAAACCAGAAGAAGACTGAGTTAAAGAACGCCTCCTGCACTGTGTATTGCACCTCACGCTGGTTCATGAAGGAGACCTGGAAATAGAAATCGATCCCGCTGACTATCAGGAAAAAGATGAGCACGATGTAGGCAATCGGGGAGTAGAAATAGCTGCGTACTTCCCGCGAAAGCAGAGTGTAAAATTTTCTCATAGATCAAACATTGGGCATCGAGGGCCGGGCCGCTTCACCAGACATCCTTACACTGCGTCTGAGTGCGTGATTTCCACGAACACATCCTCGAGCGTTGCGCGACGCTGAGTCAGCTCGCGCACGGACCAGTGGCGCTCCGTGGCGAGGCGGAAAACCTCTTCCCGCACGTCAACACCCGATTCCACCCGTAGAGAAAATCTCTTCCAATCATCTTCTCCATGGGTGATTACTTCCCGCACACCTGAAATCTTCTTCAGCTCGTCCGCTCCGTTGTCTTTTCCTACCTTTGCTTCAAGAATAACACCGCCGGCCTGCCTGATTTTCCCGAGTAAGTTTTCCGGAGTATCGCATGCCTCGATTCGTCCCTCGTGAATGATAATCACTCGGCTGCATGTCATTTCCACCTCCGGCAGAATGTGTGTTGAAAGCAAAATTGTATGCTGCTCGCCAAGGTTCTTTATTAGCTCGCGCACCTGTCGGATCTGGTTTGGATCGAGCCCGATTGTCGGCTCATCCAGAATTAGTAGGTCTGGTTCAGCGAGCAGTGCGTCCGCCAGTCCGACCCTCTGTCGATATCCTTTGGAGAGCGCTCCGATAGGCTTGTTCTCGACGCCCTTGAGGCCACAAAGTTCTTTTACGTCGCCGACACGCTCTGCAACGCGACGATGTTGGACTCCCTTAAGGGCGGCCCGATAACGCAGGTATTCGGTTACGCGCATGTCGCTGTAGAGTGGCACGTTTTCCGGCATGTAGCCGAGATGCGCTCGCGCCTGCAGCGATTGTTCGAAAACATCGAATCCCGCGATCGTAGCGCGTCCAGAAGTCGGCGGCATAAAGCTGGCCAAAATCCGCATT
>JBEDUS010000009.1:0-11969 GCA_040414975.1 Candidatus Udaeobacter sp. | reverse complement strand
AGGAATACGGCCATCCGTTACGTGTCCCGTCTGCAACGACACCGACTGATGCTGTAGCCGCCTCGCTGTGTCGAGGCGTTTTGTTGTCTCAGCGGAAAATTCTCCGCGAAAATCTATCCGACATCCGAAGTCCGAAATCCGCAATTCGCAGATCCGCCCCCCAATGGCACGGAGCTTACTGCGATCAGCTTCCTGTTTGCGACGTTCTCCATCAGGACGTAAGCGCGGCTTGACATTACCCGGAGCGTCGAGCGACAAAGAAGGGCCGGATGAAGTTTCTCACAAGGCGTTTTGCTAAGGCCCCGGAGGGAGCGGCGGCGCTGTTCTTCATTCAGATCTTCGCGACGCTCGGCTTCGCTGTCCTTTACTCGACCCTGGTTCTCTACGCGACGAAGCATCTGCATCTCGGAGTAAAGGAGGCCACCACGTTGATGGGTGTGTTCGGCGCCTTCAACTACGGCCTGCACCTCTTCGGCGGTTACCTGGGCGGCCGGTTCCTTTCGAACCGCAACCTGTTTGTTGGCGGCATGGCTCTGCAGGTGTTCGGCTGCGCATGCATCGCGACCGGCACGCTCGCGCTGTTCTACGTCGGCCTCGCGCTTTTTCTCACCGGCAGCGGCCTCAATGTCACCTGCATCAACATGATGCTCACACAGCGCTTCACTTCGGACGACCCGCGCCGCGAAGGAGCCTTCCTCTGGAACTACGCCGGCATGAATGTCGGCTTCTTCGTTGGGTTCAGCGCGGCCGGCCATTTCCAGGCTACCGAGAGCTACTCGAGCCTCTTCATCTTCGCCACGCTCGGCAACTTCGTCGCCATTATCCTCGCCGTGCTCACATGGAAGACGCTCGCCGACCGCAACACACCATTGCTCGATAAAATGCCGAAGGAGTTCCGGCTGCGGCAGTTCGCGGGCATAGGCATTCTCATCGGCCTCGTGCCGGTTGTGTGGTTCATGCTCCAGCGGCCCGGCGGAACCGAGACAATCATCAAGGGAATCTGCGGTGCGGTGGCGCTCACGCTGATTTACCTCACAGTTCGCCACCAGGATCACCGCGAGCGGCGGAACATGACGGCCTACCTGATTCTGACCGTCGGCTCGCTGATGTTCTGGTCGCTCTACCAGATGGCACCGAACGGCCTGATGCTGTTCGCGGTCAACAACGTCAACCTGATCGTCGGTCCCGTGCAGATTCAGCCGCAGTGGATTCAAAACATCAACACAGTCTGCATCGTGCTCGGCGGACCGGTGCTGGCGTCACTCTTCACCCGGATGCGCGCGCGTGGGTGGAGAATCGACATCCCACAGCAGTTTGCAGCGTCACTGTTGTTGATGGCGCTCGCTTTTCTCATTCTGCCGCTCGGTATCAAGCTGGCCGGCGCAGACGGCAAGAGCGCATTCGTGTGGCTGTTTCTCAGCTACGTGCTGCAAAGCGTCGGTGAGCTGCTGATCTCTCCCATCGGATACGCGATGATCGGCAAGCTCGCGCCGAGGCAATACCAAGGCGTGATGATGGGCAGCTGGATGCTATGGACTGGCCTTGCATCGCTCTTTGCGGGCGACTTTTCGGGAATGATCCCCGAGCCGGCCGGCACCACGGCGGCCGCCACCAACGCCGGGTACGCGAAGCTCTTCGCGGTGCTTGGCACCGGCAGCCTTGTTGTAGGTATTGGGCTCGTTGTGCTGATTCCGGTCCTGCGCAAGCTGATCACCGACATGGCAGACACGCCTGCCGTCGAAGTGCCGTCAACCGTGGTTCCCGTCAGTTAAAACAATTCCAATTCCGGGGAGCACACGCGACTCGCGTGTTGGTTTCGGCGACTCGCCGAAACGATCTTTGCTTTGTGATCTGGGATTTGACCGAGAACGGAAAATTACAAAACCAGCTCTAAGAAATGAATATCAAAGCTTTAGATTTGACTCCATTTCCAATTTCCTATTGGCGTTTCACGGTTCGCGAAGAGCAATTATGGGATCCACTTTAGTGGCCCGAAGCGCCGGAAGATAACAGGCCAACAGAGCAACACTGATGAAGAGCAGCCCCACCCCGGAAAATGTCAGCAGATCTGTGGGCGGAACACCATAGAGAAACGTTGCTAGAAATCGAGAAACAAGCAGCGCTCCAACGAGTCCAACGGCGGCGCCAGCAATGGCAAGGCGCAGACCTTGCCGCAGAACCATCTGCAGAATATTTCCTCTCTCCGCACCGAGAGCGAGTCGAATCCCGAATTCGTGAGTGCGTTCCGTGACGATGTACGAAATAACGCCATAAATTCCAATCCCGGCCAGTACCAACGCAGTAAGGGCAAACAGACCAACTATTTCAATTGAGAATCGCCGTTGAGCGAGAGATTCGGATACTGCATCCTCAAGACCGCGGGTGCCGAACACCGGAAGTTCCGGATCAATCGATTGCACCTGCTCGCGCAATTTCGATTCGATAGTGGCGCGATCCAAATGGCCCCGCAGAAATATCGCGAGGTCGCGCGGCCGCCGTTGATAGGCGCAGAAAAAGAATTCAGGATTGCTCCCTTGCGCCAGCGACTCTGTTCGCGCATCGGCCACCACGCCGATGATTGTGTTCCATGCGTAAATGCTTCGCTGTCCCGCGATCGCAAGCTTGAGGCGTTGCCCAATTGGATCAGCGTTAGGCCAGAATGCCTTTGCCATTGTCTCATTGATCAGCGCAACTGGCGCGCCCTGATGATTGTCTGCGTCCGTGAATGAACGGCCTCGCAGCAATGGAATCTGCATCAGATGAAAGTACTCCGGCGTCGCCACTGCGCCGTAGACCACTGGAGCCTGGTCCGGCGGGGTGTCGTGGCCCTCAACAATGAGGGGAAACGGATTTAGATCGTCTCGGTCATGCGCTAACGGAACGGCTGCCACGTCTCCGATCGCTGCTTCTTCGACGCCGCTAATCGTTCTCGCGCGACGAAGGATTTCTCGCAACAACGGCTGTTCCTGAGCCGGCGAACCATAGATATCAGTCTTGGGATCGTTCGGCAGTGGCAGCCATGTCCGAACGGCAACTCTGTTATGTGGTTCGAACCCTGGCCTCACTTTCAGCAAATCCCAGAAGCTACGGAGTAGAAGACCAGCGACGATCATCAGCACCAAAGACAGCGCGAACTCCGACACCACCAACGCGCGACGCGTCCGACCTTGCTCTTTCGAACTTGTCGAGCTGAGGCTTTCCAATCTCAGCACGCCCGCAAGGTCCCGTCGTCCCACTTGCAGCGCCGGAGCCAATCCGAAAAGGACTCCGGCAGCGATCGACGCCAGAAGCGCAAATAGCAACACGCTCCAGCTAATAGAAATTGAATTGAGCTGCGGCAAACTGTCGGGTACCAGCCGCAGCAGAAATCCTTTCAATCCAAAAAGAATGACAACACCGGCAGTCGCTCCGATCACCGAAAGGAGGACGCTCTCCGTCAACAACTGTTGCATCAATCGCTTTCGTGAACCGCCCAGCGCTCGGCGGATCGCCATCTCCCGTCCACGCGCACTTGCTCGAGCGAGCAAAAGATTCGCGACGTTCACACAACCGATCAAAAGAACCATTCCGACGGCACCGAAAAGCAGTATTAATGACCGCCGAACATTGCCGACCAAATTTTCCTTCAGCGGCACGAGCCGAACTGTCCAGCGACTTTCTGCCGGATAATCGCCTGGATATTGTTTTTGCGAAGCCGTAACCAGTGCGTCGAGGCGGCTTTGCGCCTCTGAAACTGTAATACCCGTTTTGAGCCGGCCGATCGCTTCGGTAAGAATGCGTACATTGCGAACCGGATCGGGAGCCGGCGCAGCAGCGAAACCAGACGCAGCCCAAAGCTCGGTGTTGCGTCGCCGCGTTGTCCGCAGAGGATCATGAAAATTCGGCGGCATCACGCCGATTACGTGGTAAAGATCGTTATCAAGCCGCAAGCCTTTGCCGATGATTGCTGGATCGCCGCCGAAGGATTGCTTCCACAGATTATCGCTGATTACGACTTCAAGCGTGAATCCAGGTGTCTTATCCTCCGCATTGAAAGTGTGACCTAGCGCAGGTTGAACGCCGAGCAACGCAAAATAATTCGGCGGCACATTCAAAAAGGCGATTCGCGCCGGCTGGGATGAACCGGTTAGATTAACGTCTCCGCCTCCGACTGGTGAGACGTATTCAAAAATCCCGGAACGTTCGAGATCCCACCATTCCGGGACGGACATCCCGACATCTTTCGCGCCCACTCCAGGGAGATCATCCACGATCTGCACAAGCCGCTCCGGATGCGGATATGGAAGAGGATGCAACAACGTTGAGTCGACAACGCTGAAAATCGCTGTGGTCGCTCCGATTCCCAATGCCATCGTCAGCACAACTACCAACGTGAAGCCGGGAGATTTACGGAGCATTCGAAAACTGAATCGAATGTCCTGAATCAAAGTATCGATCACGTTGCCGGCGATGGTATCCCGGCACTCTTCCTTGAAGTTCTCCGGATTTCCGAAATCGAGTCGGGCGCGTCGTTCTGCTTCCACGTGACTCAAACCAGAGCGTTCCAGAACATCGGTATGCATTTGCAGGTGCAACCGAAGCTCTTCCTCCAAATCGCGCTCGCTTGTCGCCTGCTTAAAGAATCGCGCGATCAGGGAGCAGAAATAAGAGATCAGCATGGGGTTAGGTTTCCTGTGGGCGCGCCGCGAGCGCGGCGGTGATCGCTGCCGCCGCCCGTTCCCACCAGTCTTTTTCCTCTTGAAGCCGTTTTCGACCTCTGGCCGTCATCTCATAAAATTTGGCCCTTCGATTATTTTCAGATTTTCCCCATTCCGTTTTCAGCAGACCCTGCCGCACCAACCGAAACAGCGCCGGATAAAGCGCGCCCTGTTCGACGAACAATCTCTTGCCGGAAATTTGTTCGATCCGGGAAAGAACCCCATAACCGTGAAGCGGACCAAGCGAGACGGCTTTGAGGATGAGGAGATCAAGCGTGCCGGGAAGAAGCTCTGCTTCTGCTTGGTTGCTCATGTGTGTTCTCCTAAACTATTTAGGAGATTACATAGTCTCTCCTAAGCCGTCAAGGGGAGAATCATTTTTCCCAATTCCGATTGCCAACTGCGAATTCCGGGGAGCGCACGCGGAGAGCCGGAGAAGGCCGTAGGCATTTACGGCGACAGCCTGCGCGCGGCGCTTGATTACGGAAATCAGATGGGAAGCTTCCACAGAAATGCAGGGAATTGCGATGGGCTTAGCCGGGTCCGGGAGAGAAGAAGAGGCGCTTCGGTTGTACGCGGCTCGTCCTGTGCGCGTAACAAGGAGCTGCAGAGCACTGCGATCGATGAGATTGCTTTTTGGCTCGAACTACGCAAGCGCTATCTCACGCCTGCGCGCGAACGTCTTGGCGCGGCAGAGGCCCCAACGCGTGGAAGCAGAAGGCCGCTCGATAGGAAGGGGCCAGGCTGTCGCGCACGCTCTTGATCTGGCGCAGAAAAGTAACGGATGAGTTCTGATTCCGAAATCCGAAATCCGAAATCCGAAGTCAGATCAGAAGTTTGAAATCTGAAATCTGACATTAGAAGTCAGATGGTTCGCTGGCAATTTCTGATGTATCATAAGCCGCTTACGATACATAGTTGAACGAGCAATTTGACGTCGGACATCACACGTCAGAAGTCAGACAGCCGATATCCGACTTACCCCGCTTCAGCGGATCACAACTTCCGAATTTCTTCGACTTGAAGTTGCGCGAACCCGTCTCGCATGCTTTGCCTTCCTTTGATTGTTACAGTCTTGGCAGCGTAATCAGCCAGTTGGGCATTCACGGATTCACCGGGTTGGCCGGTCAGCAAATATACTTTTCCATCTTGAGCTTTGATTCCAACGGGCGCACCGTTTTTAATGCACACTCTCGCGCACTCGGCGTGATCGAGACCGCTGAAGTTGTAGGCGATGTAGCAAGTCATATCGAGCACTTCGCCAGTCACGAGAATTTCCTGCGCGCCAGCGACGGCAAGGTGACGGCGCTCCGACCATTTCATCAGTAGCATTGTGACACTGGCGGAAATGAGGATGGTTGCAGCAAGCTGACCAATGCGCGACCAATCTCGCGGAAACGGGATCGGCCGTCTGCGCACAATTTTCTCCGACAGCCCAAGCGGCGGCTCAAAACCGCGAAGCTTCGCCCGAATCAGATCGTAACATTTGGTCTGCTCTTGCAACCATTTGCCTAGTTCTGGATCGCCTTTGGCATAGTCCAACGCCGCGTGAAATTGTGGATCGGAGTCGTCGATCCTTCCGCGATACAGAAGCAGGATTTCTTTGGCTTCGCGCGTATTCATTTTGAATGGTCCAGCGGCAAATTAGTTTCACTCAACCGGTGCAAAAGGTGAATTTTCGCGCGCGCGATACGCGACTGCACGGTCCCGAGCGGAAGCGCAAGTACGTCGGCGATCTCTTTGTAGGACAAATCTTCCATGTAATAGAGCACAAGCGGCGCACGAAAATCTTCGGCGATCTCGCCCAGAATGCGAAGCAACGTTTGCGAATCGACTCGCTCCGCACAGTCCGCCGGCACATTCGAAAAATCTTCCGTGCGTTCGTCGATTAATTCGTTCGAAAAACGGTTTCGGCGGCGACAGCTCTTGAGAAACTCGCGGTGCAAAGTCGTGAACAGCCAGGCTTTCACGCTCGCTGCCTTCTGGAGTTGGTGACCTTTGTTCGCCCAAATATAGAAAGTTTCCTGCGTCAGATCAGCCGCATCGGCTTCGCTTCCGGTCAAACTCAAGCCAAACCGGTACAGATCGCCGTAGTAAAGTTTCACAAGGTTTTCAAACTCCAGGTCGGCGGACATCTCGCCGTTATCCCTAAATGGGAGTTCTCAAATGAAAGTTTGTTCCAGGTGACAAGCAAGGATTTGCCAGGTAACGGGCGGGAGGCTTCCTCAAATTTT
The DNA here is from genome assembly GCA_040414975.1 of Candidatus Udaeobacter sp. Lineage (GTDB taxonomy): Bacteria > Verrucomicrobiota > Verrucomicrobiia > Chthoniobacterales > UBA10450 > Udaeobacter. The sequence continues at coordinate 5,038 of JBEDUS010000009.1, read as the reverse complement.
TTCTGGCGCGGGAACAATAACGATCCTGATGCATCTCATCCGAAACGAACACATGAAGGTAAGCCGAATCTTCCCGTTCGCAGTCGGAATTTTTGCCGCTACACAACTGGCCGCCCAGTCGCCTTCACCTGCAACTCTAATAAAAGCTGGTCGCCTGCTCGATCCGCGTTCCGGCAACGTTCTTTCGCCCGCCACGGTGTTGATTGAAAACGGCAAAATCAAGGAAGTTGGCGCGCCGACACGAGTGCAGGCTCACGCGCTTAACGATGTGAAAACGATCGATCTCGGCAGCGCGACCCTGTTGCAGGGGCTGATCGACTGTTACACGCATTTACTAATGGATATAGTTGCGCCAGCGCAAGCCGAGCGGGCGCGTCATCTCAATGGCGGCTATGTGGTGGCGGAATTGCTGGCCATCGTCGAATCGCCTAACAAACGAGTGTTGCTCGGCGCGCAGATGGCTCGAGAGGATTTGGAGAGCGGTATCACCACGGTCCGCAATCTTGGACACTCCGGGATTGACGGCGATACTGAACTGCGCGACGCCATTAACGCAGGCCGAGTCCCCGGTCCTAGGATCCTCGCTTCCGGTCGCAAACTGGAGACGCACGGTGAGACCTATGTTCAGAACCTCAATCCCGCGCTTGCTGATGCCATCCTTCGACAGGAGTTCTTGTTGTTTGACGGGGCCGATAGCGCACGGCAGGCGGTCAGGGAGAATGTGTTCCATAATGTCGACGTCATCAAGGTCACCGCCGAGGAGAACCTCACAGTTCCTGAGCTTGCGGCTGCGGTGGAGGAGGCACACCGCGAACACCTCAAGGTTGCCGTTCATGCGGTCGATAAGACCAGCATACAGACAGCGATTGATGCCGGCGCAGATTCCATTGAGCACGAAAACGAAGTGACCGACGCGCAACTTAAGCAGATGTGGGACAAGGGCATTTTCTTCGACTTCACACCCACTTCCTATGGCCCCTTTTTTACCGAGAGTTTCGAGAGAACCACTGCGGAGGATTTAACGCTGCGAGCTGAGCGTCTCGGGGCCGATCAGCGTAGCCGGCAGAGATACAGCGACCTGGCTCAGAGGATTGTGAATTCTGGGTTTGTGGACCCGTCCGACGCGAGCGACGACCAGCGATACAACAGTCTGGTCCAGCGGGTTCTGAAGTCAGGAGTGAAGTTTGCATCTGGAACTGACATGGACTGGCACTACCCGGGAAAAACGCGTGGGCAAACGTCGGTAGGAAGGTTTCCCACCTTGCATGAAGCTGGAATGCCGTCGCTTGATGTGATTCGCGCAATTACCGCGAACGCCGCGGAAATGCTGGGTTGGCAGGATCGCATCGGATCGATTGAGCCGGGAAAATTTGCCGATCTGATCGCCGTTGCCGGTGATCCGGTCGCCGACATCACCGAGCTTGAACGAGTCCGCTTTGTGATGAAGGACGGGCGCGTCATCAGAAATGAGCTTCAGGAGAATCAATCGGAATGAAGAAAATTTCCTTGCTGTTCGCAGTATTCATCTTTGGCCCAATCATTCTTCGGGTGCTCGAAGTGACGGCTAGCGATTCTACGGCGCCGAAGCCGGGCGCGATATTCCGGGATTGCCCAGACTGCCCGGAGATGGTGGTTGTCCCCGCCGGTTCGTTCACGATGGGCTCATCCAATGCGGAGAAAGATTGGGCGGCGCATCACGGTCTTGATACTGGATTTGGCGATGACGCATCACGACACAAACTTACTTTGCGAGACTTCGCCTCAGCGGTTGCCGATGAGGCGCCACAACACAAAGTTTCGCTGCGATCTTTCGCCGTGGGTAAGTACGATGTCACGCGACGCGAATATGCCGGGTTTGTAAGCGAAACGGGATATCGCTCAGATGGTGGCTGCTATGACAATGGCAACCCGAACTCGCCCAAGCGAGCCGGCGCGAGTTGGAAAAATCCTGGCTTCAAGCAAAGTGATAATGATCCCGTGATCTGTGTTAGTTGGGACGATGCTCACGGCTACATCTCCTGGCTTAATCGGAAGTTGCAGCGATCCGGCTCGGCCTCGGGCGACGCTCCATATCGTCTGGCCACCGAATCGGAATGGGAGTATGCGGCAAGGGCGGGCAGCACCACCAGGTTCTGGTGGGGTGGCGACGAGACTGCTGCCGCTGTCCATGCTTGGTTTAAAGAAAATTCCGGTGGTCAAACGCACCCGGTGGGTTTGAAGCCTGCAAACCGTTTCGGTCTGTACGACATGGCGGGCAATGTCTGGCAATGGACGCAAGATTGTTACGCGGAGAGCTACGCTGCTGCGCCGAACAACGGGACTGCGGCCGAAACGGGTAACCAATGTCTTCGCGTTGATCGAGGCGGCTCGTGGTACTATCCCGCTTGGCTCCTTCGCCCAGCCACACGCGAGAGAAATCCGGGCGACTATCGTGACATGGTTATGGGGTTCCGTGTGGCAAAGACACTGCCATGAAATCTATGAAACAAAGACAACTCTTCTTTTTGTTGGTCGCACTCTTCTTTGTTCGCAACGCCTCCGGCAATACTTCGCACGTTGTCGACATTAAAACGCCCGACGGCTCGGTTTTGAAGGGCACCTATTTCGCCGCCGCGAAGCCCGGGCCGAGCCTAATTCTTTATCATCAGAGCCAGCGCACGCGGCAGTCGTGGAACGAACTCGCGACGCAACTCGCCGCCGCCGGCATCAACGTTCTCACGGTAGACAGCCGCGGGAAAGGCGAAAGCGGGGGGAACGTTGACAGCTGGAAGAAGTGGTGGTTCCAAGATCTCGACGTCGCCTTCGAATTCTTGGTCTCACAGCCGGGCATTGACGGCAATGTCATCGGAGTTGGCGGGGCTGGAAATCTGGGGGTAGAAAGCGCGGTCGAAACCGCGCGGCGCCACGCTTCCAAGGTGAGGTCGCTGGTGCTCATGTCTGGCGAGACCGAGCCCCCGCAAGCGCAATTCCTGCACAAGAACTGGCGGCTCCCAGGGCTTTTCATCTATTCCGATGAGGACGAATATCGGCCCGGGCAGGAGGCGATGCTACTGCTCTATGCGGCCTCTTCCAGCCCGGCGAAGAAGCTCGTCCACTACTCGGCGGTCAAAGAGCCGCCGTGGCTGTGGTACGAGACTTTTTCTAACACCGTTAAGGTTCCGTCGCACGACGGCCACGGCACCGATCTGTTCAAGCCGCATCCTGAACTGCCAGAGATCATCGTGCAGTGGTTGGTGACTACCCTGATCAAAACGCCAGGCCATGCTCCAGCCGACCCGATGGCAAGCGCGCCCATCCTCATGGATGTGGCATTCGGCGGCGGCGTGAAGCGCGCCAATCAGCAACTTCTCGAAGCGCGCAAGCAGGATCCCCAGGCGCAGCTGTGGCCGGAGGTCTCCATGACCGAAGTTGGAGAGAATTTTATGCGCGCGGGCGACGTGAAATCAGGGGTCGCCGTCATGAAGCTGAACCTGCTCGCGTATCCCGATTCGGCCGATGTGTATGAAAATCTCGCAGAAGCCTACCTGGGCGCCGGCCAGAAGGACCTGGCACGTCAGGCCGCGGAAAAAACCCTGACGCTGCTCAAGATTTCTGGCTTGCCAGCATCCTCTTGGACCGACACCGAGCAGTATCGCGGCGAAATTCGGCGCGGTGCCGAGAAGGTCATCAAACAGCTGACGCCTTCGGGTGTGCCTAACCCGAAAGCCTAACATTGTAGCCGCCTCGCTGTGTCGAGGCGCCCCGGTGTATTGTCCGCTGTCTTAGCCAAAATTCTGTAGCCGCGGTCTCTGACCGCCGGAAATAACTCTCCGCGGAGCTTGGCACCGGCAGCCTCCGAAATCCGAAATCAGACGTCAGAAATTTGAAATTTGAAATTTGAGATCTGAGATTGGAAAGATCTCGCAGACTTCACCATGAACATCGAAACGCTCCATATCGGTATGAAGCTGCGCCATCCGCAATACGGCGTCGGGGTGGTGAAATCGCTGACCGCGCAAACCGCAGAGATCCAGTTTGATGACGGGCAGCGAACAATTGCGCCGGCCTCCAGCGATCTGCAACTGGCGGAAGCGACCGCTACTTTGAGCGAGTTAGAAATGCCGCTCGCAAATCTGGTCCGCGATACTGCTCACGCTGTGGTCGAAGCCTTGGGGCTGGAACAAAGGGAGGTGCACGTAGAAGGTCTGGCGACTCGGTGGCAGAAGGGGACGCTGGTTATGCAGCCTGCGGACACTTCGCTTCAGTCGAAAGAAGTCCCGCTCGAGACATTCTTCCACAAAATTGTCATGATTCGGAATAATCTGCGAGTTCTCGAGCAGAAGGTGAACGCGAGCGACAAACTGAGCGAAGCGGACAAGTTCGAATTGCAACAGTATGTCACGCGCTGTTACGGATCGCTCACCACGTTCAACATCCTATTCAAAAACAAAGAGGACCAGTTCCGAACCAGCGCAGTAGACAGGCCGAACGGCTGAGGAACATAAGTTTTTTGCCGGGATGCTACGTGTTTGATGGTTCGACGCTGGGTTCTACGGTAATAGATTGAACGCTCCTAAAGCGGCGATTTAGATGACTACTAGTTTATCTCATTAATGGCCAAGGTTCACAGACCAACCCCAACTTTTACTCGAGAAAATTGGCGGCAGTCGAGGCCTTGCGCGGCTACGAGTGAAGCTCAACGCGTGGGGCTGCTGTTGCCTGCGCGCGCTTTTTTCGCTTCGTCGATCACGCGCTGCTCGATCTCGCGTGGCATTTCTTCGTAGCAACTGAATTGCTCGGAGTGAACGCCGCGTCCCCCGGTAAGCGAGCGCAGGACACTTGCGTAGCGGTAGAGTTCCATGGCGGGAACGTCGGCACGGACGATATGAAATTGTCCCTCGACATCCGTGCCGAGAATTCTCCCACGACGGCTGGAAAGATCGCCGACGACTTTGCCCATGCAATCTTCGGGAATGCGAACCTCGACCACATTGATCGGTTCGAGCAAACAGGGCCGCGCTTTCATGAACGCTTCCTTAAACGCCCAATAGCCCGCGAC
>JBEDUS010000008.1:0-6013 GCA_040414975.1 Candidatus Udaeobacter sp. | reverse complement strand
CCACCAACTGTGCCTCGATTGTAAGTCAGTGAATACAAAAAGGTTGAGTCCCTACGCGCCTGGCAAAGGTGTGGCCAAGTCATTCCCGCAGTTGGGATTGGCTGTTTCGCTTTTGGGACGCCATTGCAACACTGCCACGCGATCAGAGTCCGTTGCGGGTTTGGCAAATTGGTGGTGCGGCCACCATTCGCGGATAACCGGCCATGCAGCGATTGCGGCGAATATCAGTGTGAGCACCGCGACCCAAATCGGCTATTTGAGACGCTCATAACGTCGATGCTGCGTCAACGGATCACTGCCCGCGCGCGCGCGCGCGGAACTGTCGCACCGCTCGCGAATCGCATCAGCCCAACAGTCCCCAAACGAGGGGACCCTCCTCTTTTGCCGCAGGAGACATACGCCCAAATGGTGATGTGTTGACGATTGAAGTGATTGAATGAAAAACGCTTCGCCGGCTACTGTGGTGCCGCGTCAACACCGTCCGAATGTTTTGCCGCTTCAAGGCGAAATCGATCTACACGTTTTGCCTGCTGTCACAGAGTCACTTAACGCAATGACCAAGAAAAAACCGGAACGGATAGTGATAGATCTTTCCAGCGCGACTTACATCGATAGCGCGGGCTTGGCAGCGCTTGTTCTAGCCATGCGAGAGGTTGAAGCCTATGGTGGCAAGTTTTTCCTGACTGGTTTGCACGAAACCATGCGCTCGATTTTCGAAACTTCGCGGCTTGATCAGATATTTCAGATTTTCCCAGATGTAGACGCTGCGCTGGCCGCGAACTGACCGTGGTTCTAGGGTTGCGCGGTCATCGTAGAGGAACCGCCCGACTAATGTGAGGCAGCGTCGAGATTCGCAGAAATTGCCCTGAGGGTCTCTTCCACATTTGCCGTAGCCGCAATCGCCGCTTCAAGTTCCATAAACGCAGCCAGTATTTCATCCGCGTGCACCACGAAACGTTTTCCGTCGTCGCGGCGTGCATCAACAATCCAGATTGTTCTTCCGCGCGGCCGCGAAATGTTGACGGGAAATGGACATCCAGGTTTGATAGGCCTCATGAAAACAAAAACGACTGCATTGATTTTGGTGCTTTGCTTTTTTAGAGCGGCATTGTGTTCCGCTGACGACCCACAGATGGGCACATCGAAGCTGGACGAGTCCAAATCGAAGCTTACAGCTGGGACAGAGAAGATTAAGCCGACGTACATCAGTTTGGTGAAATTCACCGACAAGGGCATTCAAGCCGCTAAGCAGACGACCCAGCGGGCAGCCGATTGGGCCGCTAAGGTGCAGTCGATGGGAATTACCATCAAAGCGATGTATTGGACGCTCGGTGAGTATGATCAAGTGTGCATCTTCGAGGCCCCGGACGACGAGACGGCCACGAGCGTGTTGCTGGCAGCAGACATGCTGGGCAACATCCGCACGCAGACAATGCGCGCTTTCACAGCTTCTGAAATGGATAAGATCCTGGCCAAGGTACCCTGAACCGCACCGTGACCAACGACGCGCTTTTGTAATGAAACCAGCAGCGTGATCGGGTCGAAAGCGAGCTTGCCAACTTGCAGTGCCTCTGGAGGGAGAAATAGATTGCAAGTTGTAGTCTAATTCTCGTTGAACGTGGATATATGTCTCCACCTTCTAATGGATTTGACGCGCGCTGCACCAACGCAGCTTTTAGACGCTACAACCACACGTTGGCGGTTTATTCGGTAACGAGGCGGCAGCAATTCGGCTTTCTCTTGGAGAAGGAACGGATTGACAGTCCGTCGATCAGGCGAACCTTGTTATTATCTGCTAAATGCGCCCGTAGCTCAGCTGGAGAGAGCAACGGTTTTCTAATCCGTGGGTCGGGTGTTCGAGTCACCCCGGGCGCGCATCTCTTTTCGACCTCTAAGACGCCATTTCACGAGGGACAATCGTTGAGTTGGGTGATTTTAACCGTTACGAATCGTCGCGAACGAAAACGCATGAAAACACCGTCTATTCATCAACTATTCGTCAAGTGATCTACTGCGACAGGGCGCTTCCTCGGCAATCTCTCACCATGGCGCCTTGTTTGCTTGCACCTGCGCCGCCTGGAACTCCTGCCATGCATTCCACGCACGCTGCCAATCTTGCTTCTCAGCCCAACATTTCGCTTCCAGGAAATGAAAATAGGCCGGGGAGTTCCGCTGTTGGCTAAAATGACGGGCGGTGAGGAGCGCATCATCTACCCGACCATTCTGCATCTGCGCCCGGTAAAGTTCGTAACCAAGACCGTCGTTATAGGGTGCGTCGTGGAAATGCTTTTGAAGATCTTGAAGAGAGAGATTAGCAGCGACTAGCGGAAGGGCGACCGGTTCGCCATATTGCTGGGTCAGCTGGTACGCGGCGCGAAAATCTTTCTGGCCCGCCTTGTATCTCGCGATGCTAGCCCAAGCATAGCGAAGCCAGTCGGGATGTTGTTCAACAATCCGGGAGATTTCCTCGGGATCACCGCGTTCGGACCAGGACGCGAAGAGCGCGAGCTTTTCTGTCTCACTGAACGATTGTAAATTTGGATCTTTTCCTAACAACTGCGCGAGAACGCGATTAAAAGAAGCGTCCGAAACGCGGTTGAGATAGGGCAGGATTAAATCGTGCTCGTTAAGCGCAATCTCCTCCAGGGCAGAGGTGACTTCTGAATTCTTGAGCGAAGCGTCGCTCAACATACTTGCGTAGACTTGTGGCCGCAGAGGACCGGCTCTGCGCAGTGCCTCACGCCATGCTGTAACCGCCAAAACGGGACGGTACGGCAGCCAAGCGTTTCCTTCCGCTAGCGGAACGTCATAAGCGCTCGGCTCCAGAAAGCGCGCCCGGCTAAAATCGTCTACTGCGTTTTTGTTCTGCTGCAGTTCCACCTCCGCGATGGCACGGGCAAGGTAAAGCTGCCAATCTAACTGTGCCCATCGGAGTGCGCGAGTTGTCAGTGCGATTGTTTCACTAAAATTGCCCTCGCCATCGGCTACAACTGATAGTTGCTTCGCATTGGAAACACCGAGAGAGCCAGGGAGGAGTTTGTCGCGGCGCGCGGCGACAACCAACGACAAACCCGCCGCAAGTAAACCAATACCAACAATGCGGAACAAAATCGGCACCCTACGGTTTGCTTTCAAAGAAAAGGGCCGATGCAAAGCGAGTCCAAGCAAAAATATCGCGGCAAACGCCGTGCCCACTTGGTGCCCTGAAACATCGACGATCCCTCGAATCGCGAACAGAAGCGCCGCGATAAGCACAGCCAGACGGTAACGTTCGTTGGTCCCATTTCGCAGGGGGAAAACCCGACCAACAAGCAGCGCAATCCCCAGGATGGTGAGGACGACTGCCGGCCACCCAACTTCTGACCAAAGCCAAAGCCAGTCGCTTTCCGGGTGCAAGGCACGTGGACCGCTAAGAGAAGTGTCCCGGAAAACTGCAAAGATCGATTCGAAATTTCCGAAACCGATCCCGGACCAGGGCGAATCACGAATGAGTCGGAACGTGTCATGAAAAATCCGCCATCCGACATCCGATGAGATGTCGGCGGTACCGAAGTGGCGAAGATGAAACGGCTGGAGTGCTTGCTCGCCGAAGACCAGGAGAGCAGCAGGTAGTAGAAAAAGAAAAAAGACTCCAAGCACGAGTCGCGAGGGAGAGCGTTTCCGGAACGTCAACGCAAAAAGCCATAGTGCGCTACCCGCAGCGAGGATTCCGATTCCAGATCTTGAAGAATTCAGAAAGATCGCTGTGACGACCAGAACCAGTGCGAGAATCCAAGCGATCCACCGTTTCCTCCTTCTTTGAAAATCGTCTTCAACGCAGGCAAGAATCACGATCGCAGTGAGCGCAAAAAGATCTCCAGTTTGGCTCGGGTTTGGAAATGGACCGAAATTCTGCTCGTTCTGCCAGAATGCTGGGGTGATACGTGCCACGTAAAAGCCAATGCAGATTGCGGCTAGGAGCACCATTCCACTGGTAAACAAGCGGAGCTGAAAGCGCACCTCACGAAGCCCCAACTCTTGCGTGGAAACGATATATAGCCAGCTCAGACCAGCAGCGAAGCTAACCAGATCGCCCAACGTGACCCACGGCTGGAGAGTCAGTGTCGATGGAAGCTGCATTGCGAAGTTGTTTACAAAGGCTGCACGCCAGTCCGGTTGGAAAAACCAGCGGGAGGGGAGAAGCGCAACCGCCGGCAAGATAAACAGGGTGAACAAAACGAGGTTCGTGATCGCGCCGAGCGAAAACCGGGGCGGTCGCACCAAGAGGCAGAACGCGAGCACTGTAATTACAACTGCTTCTTCCCATTTTTGAGTTGCGCCACCCAGAAAACAGGCGAGCACTGGCAGCAATGCGACCGTCGCGTTGGCTATCCATCCAATGGTGGTAGCAGTTTGGCTCCCCCGCGATTGCGATCCCTGCGCCGAATTTCGCATCACCAAAGGCAAACTGCTCAACGAGTTTCTCAAAGAGCACAAGGCATTTCTAGAAGAAAAGCGCAAACTGCAAAACTTGACGGCGAATGCTGCGCGCCAGGAAAAGCAAATTGATGCCCTTACGAGGCCGTCAGACAAAGCCAAGCGATTGTCCGACTGTCGGTCGAAGCCCTATACGAAAATCAGGCTAAACGTAACCAGACGACCTCCCACGATGGGATTTTAGTTGACCTGCTGAGCCAAGTCTCCCGGCCGGATCCAGAACCGGTAGTGGAATAAGGAAAGGAGATCGCACAGCGTGCGATATGATCAGGTGAACGACACATTGTTCAATGAGGTCCTCAAGGACCACTGCACACTTAAGCAGTCGGAGAGGAGAAAGATGCCTGGTTCGCCCTGTCTCCGTGCGCTTCAGTGGCTACTCTACACCATAGCCATCCTGGCGTTTACTTGGCCCGTGTATCGCGCCTTTCTGAACATCGAGATTGCAAACAATGAAGGGTGGAACGCTTATTTCGCTGATGCGGCCATGGGTAAAATGCCGCTCTATCCGTCTGCCGCTCGACTCATCACAAACAATTATCCGCCGTTGTCCTTTTACATCGTGGGGTTAGCCGGTCATGTGATTGGTGATCCCGTGTTAGCTGGGAGGTTGTTGTCTCTTATCTCCGTAATCGCGATTGCGACAGCAATCGGTTTGAGCGTCAAACGATTGGGTGGAACTCAAGTGGCTGCGGCAATCAGTGCCGCGTTCTATATCGCGACGATGAGCCGGTTTTTTAGGATGTACGTCGGAATGAATGAGCCGCAACTGCTCAGTCACTCCATTATGGCCTTCGGCTTCCTAGCGTTTCTCGGTGCGCGATCGAGAGACCGTGGATACGTCATCCCCGTGCTTGTGATGGTCTTGGCAGGGTTTGTTAAGCACAACATCATCGCGATGCCTTTGACTGCTTTCGCATGGCTTGGAGTGAACCGTCGCCGCGAAGCGGTAAAATGTTTGGGCGTAGCAGCTATCGTGATCGTGACTGGTGCTGCGGTTTGTTATCTCAGCTTCGGTCGCGACTTCTTCCTTAACATTTTGGCCCCAAGACACTATTCGGTTAAAAGAGCCATTCGCAGTTATAAAGACTTGCAATGGGTGTTGGTCGGTTTAGTCGCTTGCGTCTGTAATGGCTGTGCGATGTGGCGTGATCGGAATGTCCGGCTTTGTAGCAGTCTGATTGCAATTGCGTTGGCAGCATTTTTCCTCCAGAGAACTGGCGAGGGCGTGACCATGAATGCTCAGTTTGATCTCGTGATAGCCGTCGCGATAGGTCTGGGCCTGGCGTACACACAAGTTCCTTTGTGGCCATTGGCGCGCCGGCTTCCACCAGCCGTAGCTCAATCGATCCTGTTGCTCGTCGTATGCGTGCGTCTGCTGGTGCCAAAAGAACTCGAACCTTTTCGGATGCTAGTTGACCGCCGCTTTAAAAATCAAATCGCGATAAGGGAGCAGGCAATGGCTGAGAGTGTCGAGCGGGTGCGAAGAACTTCGGGTGACGTGTTGTGCCCTATGCTAATCAGCTATCGGTCGGGC
>JBEDUS010000007.1:0-13181 GCA_040414975.1 Candidatus Udaeobacter sp. | reverse complement strand
CAAACGAGTGCCCCCAGGTCGACGAGCGCGGAATTGAAACGCGCTGGATTGCGTTTCGGGACAAGTTGCGCCGCGTAGTCCCAGAGTTTTTCGCGGCCAATCGCAGACTCGATCTCGGCGCGCATGTCGAACAATCGGGCCAGAACCCGCGAGGTATTTGCTTCCACGATTGCGACCGGTTGACTGAAAGCAAAGGTTGCGACTGCGTTCGCAATATAGCGGCCAACGCCGGGCAATTGGCGAATTGCAGCGACGTCGCCCGGCAAAATGCCGCGGTGTCGTTCCCGCACAATCTTAGCTGCGGCACGAAGATTCCGGGCGCGATGGTAATACCCGAGACCTTGCCAGGCGTGGAGCACGTCGTTGTGCGAAGCGCGCGCGACTGAAGCGAAATCAGGAAATCGGCAGAGCCACTTATTATAATAAGGAATTACCGTGGTGACTTGTGTTTGCTGAAGCATGAACTCGGAGACGAGAATGGCGTACGGATCGCGCGTTCGGCGCCAGGGTAGGTCGCGGCCATGACGGCGAAACCACTGAAGAAGGGACCTACGAAAAGAGCGGATGTTTCGAGGCGAGTCCACACTTCGCACGTCAGGCATCTAACTTGTCACATCGAGCAGAGTCGAGTCATCTCTAAATATTCTAAAGATTTGATTTGCTCACTTCCTGTTCGCTCAGCCTCCGGCCTAACCGCCTATGTCACGGCTTACCAGCCCCTCCATTCTCGGCTTCGCTCGGAATGACAGATTGCAAGAGTGTTGAGCTCCTGCCGCGCCGTAGGCTTGCTGAAGGCGAGTTAAGCGTTAAGCGTTGGACGTTGAATTCTTACACCCACGCGCTCACACAGGAACAGGTCACAAAGCTGCGGGCTTTGCTCGAAGAACTCGGCTTCAAGTTCGCACCGAAGGAATGGACGATTTTCTTCGCCCAGAAGAACAAATTGAGCGTAGCGGTTTACCAGAAAGGACCAAAGGCTCTCGTGCAGGGGAAAGGCGTCGAGGAATTCGTGCAGTTTGAGTTGGAGCCGAAGATCCTCGGTGAAGCGAAGCTGGGTTACGAAGAAGTACATTCGCCGGAAATGTTCCAGCCGCATTTCGGTGTGGATGAAAGTGGCAAGGGCGATTTCTTCGGTCCGTTGGTGATTGCGGGCGCATATGTCGACCGGGGGATCGCGCGCAAACTTCTTGACGCTGGCGTTGTGGACAGCAAACGGATCGGCTCGGATGCGCGTATTCGCGCTTTGGCAGACACGATTCGGAAGACTTCAGTTGGTTTGGTGGAAACCGTGCTGATTGGCCCGACGAAGTACAATGAGCTTTACGAGAAATTTAGCAATTTGAACAAACTGCTTGGGTGGGGACACGCGCGGGTGATTGAGAATCTGTTGGCGAAAAAGCCGGATTGTCCAAGGGCGTTGTCGGACCAATTTGCGGACGCGCGGGTAGTCGAGCAGTCGTTGTTGCGGCACGGGAGAAAGATCAACATCGAGCAGCGGCCAAGAGCGGAGTCGGACATTGCGGTGGCGGCCGCATCGATCCTCGCGCGAGAGGCATTCATTAATTGGCTGGAGCGCAAAGGCAGCGAGATAGGTTTACGGTTGGAGCGCGGAGTATCTCGGAGCGTCAAAGAAAGCGCCAAAAAACTCGTGGAAATGAATGGGCCGGCCGCATTGCGCGCGGTGGCAAAAGTTCACTTCCGCACCGCGCATGAAACGGCGCCGGACTATTATCCCGCTCCAGCTTCGCGCGAGGATTGGCAAGGCTCGCGCTGACCTGGCCGCAGGCGCGGCGCAGGCAGGTGAGCTGTTAAAGTGTTAGGATATCCGACACTAATCGAGCATCGCAAATCAAGCATGTAACCGTCATCCAAGTCCGCTTGGTCTTCTGGTCGAAGATGTTACCTAGTTTAAAAAATCGTTTTTTTGTGCTTCATTAAGCCACCGCAAAAGCCACGCGGAACGAATCCTACATAGATATGGCAAAGTTAACCAAGCGCGACATCGTCGTCGCTATTAGTAATCAAACCGGCATGGTCCAGCATCAAGTCTTCGATGTGGTCCAGCGGACACTTGATAAAATTACCGACAGTCTTGCGAACAACATTCCGGTTGAACTGCGCAACTTTGGCGTTTTTCAGCCACGTCTGACCAAGCCGCGCGTCGGTCGAAACCCGAATCAGCCCGGAAGCAGTTTTGTAATTCCACCGCGAGCGACAGTGAAATTCAAGGCTGGGAAGATCATGCGTCAGCGCGTTGAGAAGTTGTCACGAGAACTAAAAGACGCAGCAGAGCGCAGAACTAAGACGGAAACGACCGCACCGAACAGCGGATAGAGAAAACGGGAAAAGCTTTTAGCGTGTGGAGGAGCGCTACGCGAGCAAATTCTGAATTGTTTTCTCTAAACGCTCAAAGTTGATGGGCTTGGTCAGATGCTCGGAGAACCCTGCCGCTCGGGCTTGGCTTACGTCTTGTTCTGTGCCGAAGCCGCTAAGTGCGATGCCGGGTAGGTTTTTATTGAGACGCACCTCACGCATTAAGTCGTAACCGCTGCGGTCCGGTAATCCAATGTCGCTGATGAGCAAATCGAATTCCTGGGTGCGCACCTGCTCCACGGCTTGGTCGGCGGAATGCGCTACCGTAATTTCGTAACCACGGCGCTCCAGCATCCTTTTCATTCCGATACAAGTGTCATGATGATCGTCTACCAGCAGGACGCGTCGATGTCTTGCAACTGCCAATTCTCGCTCCGGCCCTACCTGTTGATCTTTTCTCTCGCCGTCCGTACCAGCCGGCATGACCACGGTGTTTAGCTCCAGCGAAAAGATTGTCCCCCCATCCTTCCCAGGACTTTCGACGTGGATTTTTCCGTGATGCGCGTCGATCAGCGCCTTTGAAATCGCCAGGCCGAGTCCGAGCCCACCAAAACGCCGGGTGATCTCAGTCTGGCCCTGTTCGAACGCATTGAAGATTTTATCGATCTTTTCTGGCTCGATGCCGATGCCCGTGTCGATAACGCGAACCTCAATCTTGTCCGGGGTTGGGTTAAGTGTCTCTATGGTGATTCGACCTTTTTCGGGCGTAAATTTCACACTGTTCTTGATCAAATTCCAAAAGACTTGTTGCAATCGCGCCGGGTCCCCTTCTACGTGGGTTTGAGTGGCGCGAAGATGAAATTCCGCTTCAAGGTTCTTGGCAGCGATTTCATCCCGGCATATTTCGTATGCGCGCTGCAAGATTTGATGCACACAGATCGGCTCAAAACTCAATTGCAACTTCCCCTTGGCAATTCGAGTCACATCGAGCAAGTCGTCAATGAGGCGCGCTTCCAGTTCGACGTTGCGCCGGACGACCTCGAGCGCTTCCCTGACGGGCCGCGAGTCGGGCAACTCGGCTTCCAGCTCACCTACCATCGCAATTACCGGCGAGAGCGGGCTCCGTAGCTCATGTGACAGCAGCGCCAAAAATTGATCTTTTGCGGCATTCGCGCCAATCAATTCCTGCCGCAGCGTGACATCCCGTGTCTTGTCTTCGACCAGGTAGAGCACCCCTTGGATGGTTTCGTGCGAGCCCTGCAGGCGGAGCAGACTGATATTCAAAAAATGCGTCATACCGGTCTTGTCCTTTAACGGGTGCTCAATCAACTGAAATGGCGTGCCGAAAGTAAGCACTCGCTCAATCGCCCCGGGCGGGGCAATCTTCACGTCGTCGTAGGTAGTTTCCGTGATATCGCGACCGGGCGGCACATCGCCGAAACGTTCTGCCATCTGAGCAAAGGCATGGTTGGCGTGGAGAAAACAGCGCGAAGCCGGTTCGATAAAAGCGATACCACTGGGCATGTTCGCTAGCATTTTCTCGTTGAAAATTACTTCACGCTCGAGGCGTTCCTTCGCTTCCAGCTGACGCTGGTAATACCCGCTGCCCAGCCACGCAAAGACCGCAGTAAGAACGATCAACCAGGCTGCCAATACGGTCATCCGCCCCAAAAGATCATGAACAGGTTTGTAAGCGAGGGTCCGTGGCTGCACCACCACAGCGACCCAACCGGTCGATTCAATCGGGCTGAAAGAATAGAGGTTACCGTTCCTCTCGAAATGCCCGCTCTTGCTCTGGCTGATCTCTTTGATCAATCCTTCGTTTACTTTCGGCGCTGGCGTCACCGGATTTGGCTTGAAATCGCTGGCAAAAAGCGCGACCCCATTTTGGTCGAGTACTTCGAAGAGAAGCAAATCCGAAAACTCGATCGTGGACAAGCGCCGGCCAATTCTTTCAACCAGAACGGAAACTCCGACATAGCCTAGGATGGTCCGGTCTGGCGCGCGCACCGCACCGACGATATCTGTGACCGGCCGGTTATCCGAGAGCCTGGGATGAATCGGCGAGACAAAGGTTGCGTCCGCCGCCGCCGCCCGTTCGCGCCAGTACTCGGAGCCGAAATCTTTGCCTATCATTTCTGAAGCCGTGGGGATCGACGCAATCAAGTCGCCGTTTGCCGCCGTGATGAACATTCCGTCGATCTGCGGATGGGAATAAAACGCCGAGTTGAGCCACTGTTGAGCAGCCTGTGGATCTGGCGCGCTTAAATTTTTCACCACCTCCGGCAGCGTCTGGTAGTATTCAATAACGCTGCTACTACGGCTTAGATCGTGGGCGACGAGGTGACCTACCAACTGAATCAAAGTTTGCCGGTCGCGCAGGATTCTTGATTCCAGGGTGTCTCGCAAGATCGTGTAGGAAACAAGAAGCGTCAGGATCGACGGGATCCATCCCGCCAGAAGAATCGGAAAGATGATCTTGAAACGTTCGAAACGGTCGCGCCTTCGTTTCGTCATTGTGTCTCCCAACTGATGACTGCCGATTGCGAAAATTGGCCCATCACGGTTACTCTACTCGCCGCTTCAGGCAAGGGCGAATGTCGCCAGCAAAAGCCGGGGTCGAAATGATCGGCCAGCCCAATCTGCGCGGAAAACTCACCAAGCCGTTTGCAATCATACAAGATTGCCAGACCGTTCGCCCTCTCAATTACGAAAATCGAAGGGAGATTGTTGTGTACCAACAGAATGCGGCGGCGGTTTTCAGAGGTTAGCATACGATTTTTGAATTGACGCGCATGGTCAAAACGGCATCATGTCGGGCTTACTGCCTCAACGATTGGCAGCTGTAGAAATTCCCATGCAAGGAAGCCTCGGACACATTATCTGGTCGATTTGTTATCTGGGTGTGCTCATTGGATTGTCGGCTTACGGGGTCCACCGCTATTTCATCATCTATTTGTACTTGAAAAATCGGAAGAGGCCGCCGATTCCGGCGCACCACTTTGAAAAGCTGCCAAAGGTCACGATGCAACTTCCGATCTTTAACGAAGTGTACGTCGCCGAGCGGTTGCTTCGTTCCGTGAGTGAATTGGACTATCCGCGGGAGCTTCTGCAAATCCAAGTGTTGGACGATTCGACGGACGAGACGCGCGAGATCACTGCGGACTGTGCGAAGGAACTGCAGCAGCGGGGTTTTAACGTTCAGCGCATTCATCGGGTCGATCGCACTGGCTTCAAAGCCGGCGCGCTGGCCATAGGGCTTGAGGCTGCCGAAGGTGAATTCGTTTGTATCCTGGATGCCGATTTTGTTCCGCAACGGGATTTGCTGAAGCGAACGATCCATTATTTCACCGATCCGAAAGTCGGAATGATCCAGACCCGCTGGGGGCATTTAAATCGCGGTTACTCGCTGCTCACGCGTATGCAGGCAATCTTTTTGGACGGACACCTTTTACTAGAGCAAACCGCGCGCAGCCGCAGCGGCAGGTTTTTCAATTTCAATGGAACGGCTGGCCTCTGGCGGCGCTCCTGTATCGAGCAAAGCGGAGGCTGGCAATATGACACGCTGTGCGAAGATCTCGATCTGAGCTATCGCGCACAGCTCGCGGGTTGGAAATTTATTTATCTTTCAGACGTTGTGACTCCGGCCGAGCTGCCAGTGGACATGAACGGCTTCAAGTCGCAGCAGCATCGCTGGACGAAAGGCTCCGTTCAGACTTGCAAAAAATTACTGCCCACGATTTGGCGCAGCCGACTTCCGTTCCCGATCAAACTTGAAGCCACTGGGCATTTGATGTCGAACTTCGCTTATTTGCTGCTCGCGTTTCTCTGCGTGCTTTTGCATCCTTCATCCGGAGGGCCTCAGGGTGGGTGGTTGCGCACTGTGCTTATCGACATTCCGATCTTTCTCGCGGCGTCGGCGTCGGTCGCGGTGTTTTACATTTGCGCCCAACGCGAGCTGCGCCCACGGACGTGGATGAAAGAAATTCTTTTTTTGCCATGCCTGCTCGCGTTGGGAATTGGTCTTTCGCTCAACAACGCCCGAGCAGTCTTGGAAGCGCTGATTAATCACAAATCTGACTTCACGCGCACACCCAAGTATGGAATTGAACGGAGGTCACAGCCGTGGCGCAGCTGTAAATACCGGCCGCTCCAATCGACCCTCCCGCTCGCGGAACTTGCGTTCGCCGTCTATTTCACATACTTCGTCGTATTCGCGATCGCCCATGGGCAGTTTTTTTCAGTGCCGTTCCTGCTGATGTTCCAAGGCGGTTTCCTTTACGTTTGCATCTCGTCATTGAGCAGTCGCTGGTCAAAAATTAATTTTGGTAGATCCGGCGCAGGCGATGCAATTCCTGCGTGACAAATTCAAATTCTCTGGTAAGAAATTGGCCATGCGTCGGTCTCTGGCGTTAATTTTGGGTTTCATTTCAATTACGCCTGCCTTCGCTGTCACGCCGGTCGATACATCGAACCAGCTTATCATCAGCGTGCGCGATCAGAAGATAATGCTTGTCCAGAACGGCGGGAAAGTCGCAACTTACCCGGTTTCCACGTCCATGTTCGGCCTTGGCGATGCCTTGGGACGAATGACGACTCCGCTGGGTTACCTCGCCATAGAGAAAAAAATTGGTGACAACGCCCCGACCGGCGCCGTCTTCCACAATCGGCGATTAACTGGCGAAGTTTTGCAACCGAATGCTCCCGGCCGTGACCCAATAACCACACGCATTATTTGGTTGCGCGGACTTGAAGCGCAAAACGCGCATGCTTTTAAACGATGCATTTACATTCACGGAACGCCGCAGGAGAAGAACATTGGGCGACCGGCCAGTTACGGGTGCATTCGGATGAAGTCGAGCGACGTTGCCGAGCTTTACGATCGCGTTCCGCTTGGCGCTCTGGTGCAGATTACTCCTGACCACTTGCCGAAGGTGCAAAAAGCGCCGCGGTCACAACCGATTTATACTTTCGTACCCGCAAGCGCGAAACCTCATAGCCAAGAGCAAACGGCAGCCTCCGGGGGTACGCTCTCGGTCGAACAAATGCGAACAGGTGGGGCACTGGCTGCCCAGCGGCAAAAAGCGAAGCTTGAGTTGAGCAAGCGGCTATAGCACTCGGCCTTTGCACGGATGCGCCGCTTACGCAGCCGAGGGATGGAAAACCTTCGGGGGTTGACAATCGCAACGCGCTCGCGAGCGTGCAGGTCCATATTTTTTTGACGACCATGGCAAACACGAGATCAGCTGCCAAACGCGCTCGCCAGACAGTGAAACGATCGCTTCGCAATCGCAGCGTCGTGACACGTCTGCGAACGATGCAGAAGACAGTGCGCTCCGGGCAGATGCCGAGCCCGGAGCAAATCCGCGCATTAATTTCAGCTATCGATAAAGCTGCCAAGCGCGGAATCATTCACGAAAATGCTGCGAAGCGCCGCAAGGCACGGCTCAATAAAGCGCTCGCCGCCGGGAAATGATGGATTAGTGGAGTAATGGAGTAATGAATTTACTCTGAAGCCGAATACTCCAGCACCCACTACTTCGATCTTCTCCTTTGCATATCTTGCTGACCGGATAGATTCTTCACAATGATTCCAGCTTTTCTGCTCGTGTTTTCCGCTGCGGCCTATCGCATTACGACGGGCCTTTTGATTCATTCCGGTGCGACCTGGCTTTCTAATTTTACGCCTCTCGCCGCGATCGCGCTCTGCAGCGCGGCGTACTTTCCAAGGAAATACAAATTCTCGGTGCCGCTCCTTACGCTGTTTATTTCCGACGCAGTAATTAACTTCCGTTACGGCGCGCCGCTGCTCGATTCACAAATCCTCCTGCGTTACGTCGCGCTGGCTATTGTTGGATGCGCGGGACTTCTCCTGCAGAATCGAGTATCGCTTAAAACGCTTCTGCCAGCTTCCATCATTGGATCGACATTTTTTTATGCGATCACAAACGCGTTTTCGTGGTTAAGCGATCCCGGCTACACAAAAAATCTGGCAGGCCTGATTCAATCGCTAACGACCGGGTTACCGAGTTACAGCGCCACCCCCAGTTGGATGTTCTTCCGCAATTCGCTCATCAGCGATCTCTTGTTTACCCTTCTCTTTGTTCTTTCCATCAACCTTGGCCGAAGCGCGGAGGGCTCGCGCGCCCGTGCCGCGGTTCCCCGCGCGGCTTAAGCTAGTCATGCAGGCAGTGGAGCAGCGCGACGAAGTCGAGATGCTCTCGCTGATGCTGTTGATTCGGCGTTTCGAGGAACGCGCCAGCCAGCAGTATCAAGCGCAGAAGATCGGCGGTTTTTGCCACCTTTACATTGGCCAGGAAGCGGTGGTCACCGGCGCTGTGGCTGCGGTGCGTGATGATGACTACATCATTACCGCTTACCGCGATCACGCTCACGCGCTTGCTCGCGGCACAGGCGCAGACGCCTGTATGGCTGAACTTTTTGGCAAAGAGACAGGCTGCTCGCGCGGCCTGGGCGGTTCAATGCATTTCTTCGATCGGAAAAATCACATGTACGGAGGTCATGCCATTGTCGCGGCTCACGTTCCGCTGGCAGTTGGGATGGCTTTTGCCATTAAATACCGGGGCGAAGATCGGGTGACGCTCTGTTTCTTCGGTGATGGAGCGATCAACCAAGGCGCCTTTCACGAGGCGCTAAATCTGGCGGCTCTTTATAAATTGCCGATCGTTTTCATCTGCGAAAACAACCTTTTCGCCATGGGTACTTCCGTGAAGCGATCGACGTCGCTCAGGCAGATCGTGGATCGCGCGGAAGGTTACGACATTCCCGGCGAAATCGTTGATGGAATGAACTTTCGTGAAGTCCGCGACAAGCTTGCCGAGATTGTAGATTCCATCCGAAAAGAACCCCATCCGGCATTTCTGGAAATGCGGACCTATCGCTATCGCGGCCACTCGATGTCGGATCCGGCTAGTTACCGGACCAAACAAGAACTGGAGAAATATCGGCTCGATGATCCGATCACGCGTTTGCGCGCACAGCTCACGCGCGAGGGAAAACTAACGAATGAACAATTCGATCTGCTCGACAAACAGGCGAAAGAGACAGTGCTGGCCGCCGTAAAATTTGCTGAGAAGAGTCCCCAGC
Source organism: Candidatus Udaeobacter sp. (assembly GCA_040414975.1). GTDB lineage: Bacteria > Verrucomicrobiota > Verrucomicrobiia > Chthoniobacterales > UBA10450 > Udaeobacter. Next base: position 3,761 of record JBEDUS010000007.1, on the reverse strand, counting down.
CGCCGCTCGACAAGCTTTACGATTATACATATGCCAATGGAGCAGTGCCGGCAGGCGGGTCGCCTGCAGAGTCAGACGAAGCGTCAGTTGACACGGCTGGCGCGTCGAGAGACAGGCAATGAGAGAGATCACATATCGCCAGGCGCTCAATGAAGCGCTCGCGGAAGAACTGGAGCGTGACCCCAATGTTTTTCTGATGGGCGAGGAAGTCGCAGAATACCAGGGCGCCTACAAGGTCAGCCATGGTTTGCTTCAGCGCTTTGGCCCGCGCCGGATTATTGATACGCCAATCAGCGAGAATGGATTTGCGGGCTTAGGCGTTGGCGCCGCAATGGTTGGCTTGCGGCCGATCATTGAATTTATGACGTTCAGTTTTTCGCTTGTGGCGTTCGATCAGGTGGTAAATAACGCTCCGAACATGTTCACCATGTCGGGCGGGCAATTCAATATCCCAATCACGTTCCGAGGACCGAACGGACCTGCACACCAACTCGGGGCTACGCATTCGCATGCAACGGAGAACTTTTACGCCAGCGTGCCGGGTCTGAAAGTTTGCACACCCGCCACGCCGCGGGATGCAAAAGGATTGCTGAAAACAGCCGTGCGCGACGACAATCCCGTCTTGGTTCTGGAAGCCGAATTACTTTACAGCTCCAAGGGAATGGTTGAGCCACCGGATGAAAAGCTGCTTATCCCACTCGGCAAAGCGGAAGTGAAACGCGAAGGCAGCGATGTCTCGATTATTTGTTATTCGCAGACAGTTCCGCTGGCGCTCAAAGTGGCCGCGCAATTGGAGGAGGAAGACATTTCCGCGGAGATTCTCGACCTTCGTTCCATCAAGCCACTCGACGAGAAAGCGATCTACGAGTCGGTAGCAAAAACGCATCGGGTGGTGATCGTCGAACAAGATCATCCCTTTTGCGGCGTAGGCGCGGAGGTATGCTATCGCATCCAGAAAAATATTTTCGATGCGCTCGACGCGCCCATCATGCGCGTATCACAAGAAGACGTACCAATGCCCTATAATGAGCGGCTCGAGCACGCTGTCCTCCCCAACGCCGAGCGAGTCCTCGCCGCCGTAAAACAGGTTTGCTACGCGTGAACCTCTGCCCTCATGCCTGAAATTCAGATGCCCAAATTGAGCGACACGATGACGGAGGGGACCCTCGTCGCTTGGAAAAAAAAGAAGGGCGACCAGGTCTCGGCCGGTGAAGTGCTTGCCGAAATTGAGACCGACAAGGCGACGATGGAATGGGAATCGCCGGAGGATGGAACCCTCACCGAGATTTATGTCCCGGAGGGCGGCAAGGTAAACGTTGGCGACAAGATTGCCTTCATCGGTGGCGAAGGCGAGGAGGCGCCTAAAGAAGAGGAGAAAGAAAAAGGGGAAAAACCAGAGGCCAAAGAAGAAAAGAAGGAAGAGGAACCGAAGAAGGAGGAGCAGCCAAAGGAAGAAAAGCCAAAAACGGAAGAGAAGCAGAAGAAAAAGCCGCCGCCGAAGGAAGAAAAAAAAGTTGAACCCGTAGAGGCAGGCCTGTTGCATGAGCAGCCAGCACGGCTGCCACCACAGCCCGAGGAGGCGCGAGTCAAAGCGTCGCCCGTCGCCCGGCGAATTGCCGCGGAGCTCGGTGTTGATCTTTCGACCGTAAAGGGCACTGGACCGGAAGGCCGTGTGACGGAGACCGATGTGCGCGCTGCAGCTAAGTCAAAGCCTGCTGCTCCAAAGGCTACCGTTCCGGTGGCCGTGAAGGCTGGTGAAAGCATGCGCATTCAACTGTCCGGAATGCGAAGAATCATTGCACAGCGATTGGTCGAAAGCCTCGGCCCTGTTCCACATTTTTATCTCGATATCAACGTCAACGCCAGCCCGCTCATGGAGGCGCGCGAGGAATTGAAATCAGCTGGAGAAGGCGCGGATGCCGCGAAAATCACAGTGAACGATTTTGTTTTGAAAGCAGCGGTGCAAGCCGCGGTCAAAGTACCGCGAGTGAACGCCTCATTCGATGGCGATGCAGTCGTGCAGTACGCCGACATCGATCTAGGAATTGCAGTCGCAATTGCAGATGGCCTTTTGACACCGGTTATTCGCGCCGCGCAAAACAAATCCCTGCGCGAGATTAGCGAACTGGCGAAGGATTTAGTGCACCGCGCGCGCAACAAACGCATGAAGCCGGAAGAATTTCAGGGCGGCACGTTTACTGTTTCGAACCTCGGCGGCATGGGGATCGATAGTTTCTCAGCAGTGATTAATCCGCCGCAGGGTTTTATTCTGGCAGTCGGCAAGATCACAAAGGTCCCACTGGTGGATGACTCCGACCAAATCATCGTAGGCCATCGCATGTCACTTACAATGAGCTGCGACCACCGGGTCATCGATGGCGCCCTGGGCGCCGAATATCTGAAAGAACTGCGCCACCTCCTTGAGAATCCCGCGCTACTATTGGTTTAGATCTCTTGAGAAACGCGCGAGGGCCAGTCTTAGTATGCCTGCCCGCCATTCGGGGCTAAGGTCTTAGTGGCTATCGTGGCCCTGTTTCCCAAGTCATAAAATTGTCGAGCGTTTGCCGAGTCCTATCGACCACGAACTCGACCACGGCTGCGTCATCGATGAAACCCAGGAATGGTGTCTTGTCCGGAATTAAATCGAATGGATCCACCAGGTAGTTGAGAGCAGCAACAATCCATAGCAACGCATCATGGGTAATTTGATCGTATTCCCCGCGATGATGCGCACGCACCAAGCGAAGCATCGTCTGGAGATAAGGCCAATATTCCTTAAAGGAGTCCCTGGGCACGCCCGCTGCTTTTGTCGCCGCTTCGTCGAAAAGCGCTCGCAACCTCTCACGATCATCGACGCACGATTTTGCATCAGCGAGGGCTCTCGCAAACGCTTCACTCCGAAGGGCAGGCTTGCTGTACGGGCTGAGCCCTGCAATGCTTTTTCGAGTCGGCTGCGCTTTGGTCTTGCTACCCGATTTCGTTTTTACCTCTTTCATTGAGTACTATGAGAGCAGGTCGGCGCGCAGATGAGAAGCCCATTCGAGCGGAATAGCCAATCCGGCAGATCGACAGCTACGGTTTTGTAGCCAGAATTAGCGGCGAAGGTCCCGGCGCTTCCACCTTTCGCACCTTTTTGAAACCTGCCTCTTCCAGCCAGTTTTTGATTTCGTTGAAGCTGAAGGTGTCGCCTTTTTCAGTGTTGACCAGCATTTGCACGGCAAACATCAAGGAAGGTAGCGGTTTGGTGCGATCGTCATTCACAAGCCATTCTGCAATGGCGATCGTACCCCCGGATTTTAGCGCCCGGAAAGTCTTCTTGAGCAATTGGCGACTGCGATCTTCTCCTTCGCTGTGCAGGATGTGGCCGAGAGTCGCGATATCGTAGTCGCCGCCGAAATTGGCCTCCAATATATCGCCCTCGACATAATCAAATCGGCCACCGACGCCGAACTTTTGTGTGATTCGCTTCGTTGTCGGAATCATTCCCGCCCAATCGACTGCTGTCACCCGCAGTTGGGGCGATCTTTGGGCGAGAGCAATCCCCCAAATTCCTGAACCTGCTGCAAGGTCAAGCACACGCATTTCGTTCTTTTTTTTCGCCAATTTCAAATGATGGCTGAGCTTTTGCGCAGGCGGATAGCTCATCGGGATGATGTTTTCCACCAGCTGACTAAAGAATTCAGTGCCTTCGGTTTCCTGGTTCACTGCGACCGCAGGCTGCCCCTCGCGAACAATGTCTGACAATCGTAGCCATCGTGAAA
>JBEDUS010000006.1:0-27249 GCA_040414975.1 Candidatus Udaeobacter sp. | reverse complement strand
CTCGATTGTCACACACGGACCTTTTTGCCGGACACGCACGGAATAAATTGTGCGGACAGTGCTCTTTTCCTGCTTGCCGCGGTTGGCAGCGAACCCTGCAAAATCGTGAGTGCCGACAAACTGTTTGGCCGCCCGCTTCAGAATTTTGAGATCGATCGGACGCGGGACATGCCACGCCCGATGATATTCAAATGGGGGCAGGACAGGAGCTGACCAGATTCTGTAACGATAAATTTTTCCTTTCGCCGAAAGTCGTGCGTGAAAATCATTCGACACATATTGGCAGCGAAGAACGCGAATAGTTGGGGGCAACAGCGCATTGAGCGCTCCCGTCCAACGTGCGGCTGATAAACGGCTGTTGGGAACATCCGCGTGTGCGCAGTGCGCTAGCGCGTGAACAGCCGTGTCCGTTCGTCCGGCGCCGTGAACTCGCACGTGTTTGCCAAGGACCCGCTCAAATGCGCGCTCCGCATGATCCTGGATCGTGTTGCGATGAGATTGGCTCTGCCAGCCAGCGAATGGTGCGCCGTCGTATGCAACAATCAGTTTTAAGCGTCGCGCTGGGTAGGGACGCCGCGCTGGGGCGTGTCGCCGCGGCGACCGCAGCGCGCCGACCCTACCTTTCTTCGCCACGAGAAAACGGTTTCGAATTTGACGTCTTTTTTTCGCTATGCGCCATGTGTTGTCTGCGATCCAGATAGGTTTGCAAAATCATCTGAGCTGCCACCTGATCGACGTAGCCGCGGGTGTCTCGCGTCTTCTTACCCGCCTCACGCAATGCCCGCTGAGCTGCGACGGTGGTCAGGCGCTCGTCCCAGGTAACGACGGGGCATGGCAAAATGGCACGCAATTTTTCGACAAACTGAAGTACTTCAGCCGCCGCTGGTCCGATTTGGCCGTTCATCTGACGCGGAACGCCTGCTACGACGTGATCGACTTTTTTTTCGCGGACGATTTCGGCGACGCGCGATGGTGCCTGCTCGTTTGCTGGAATCGTTTCAAGAGGGTGGGCGAGTAACTGTAACTCGTCAGATATCGCTGTTCCGATGCGCGCCCGGCCAAAATCGAGCGCCAAAATCGGATTCATCGCCTGTCCAGTCATTGTACTTCTGGCGGCAGCTTGCCGATCAGATTTTTGATCTTCTCTGCTTCGTGCCGGTGACAGATCAACAGCGCGTCCTTTGTTCGCACAACAATGAGGTCGTGAACCCCAAGCAGGGCGATTGTTGTCCCTCCCTCTTCGAAAATGATGTTGTGGCTGGAATCGAGCGCCGTAATGCCGCAATTCGCCGCGTTTCCTTGCTTGTCCTTCTCAAAATAATTCGCCATTGCTCTCCAGCTTCCGATGTCGTCCCAGTCGAAACTGGCCTCTACTACAAGAACGCGATCCGCCTTTTCCATGATCGCGTAATCGAAGGAGATCCGGGGCAGATTGCTGAAACGTTCGCGCAATGCCTTTCCGAAATTTTCTGGTGCTCGCAGTTGTGAAATGAAATCCGCGAGCTCCGGCGCGTGACGGTTGAACTCGCGCAATACTGTGGGTACCGACCAGACGAACATGCCTGCGTTCCACCGGAAATTTCCCTTTCGCAAAAATGATTCGGCGAGATCAAGGTTTGGTTTCTCGCGAAAGCGCAGGACGCGATGCACTGCATCGTTATCTGGTCGTTTTCGCAAACGAACTGGCTTGCCTTGCTCAATGTAACCGTATCCGGGACATGCCCAGGTTGGTTTGATCCCGATGGTTACGAGCTCGCCTGTCTCTTCGGCTGCGTCGGCCGCCAAAGCCAGCGTCTCTTGAAAAGCCACCCGATTGGAGATCACATGATCGGCGGCGAGAACAACCATCGTAGCTGCGTGATCGCGTACCACGACCCAGCCCGTGCCGAGTGCGACCGCAGCAGCAGTGTCGCGTTTGGCCGGTTCAGCGATGATGTTCTCTTTTGGAAAGCTCGAAAGCAATTTGCGGACTGCGCTCTCCTGTTCGGTGTTTGTCAGGACCAAAGTGCGTTCCTGCGGAACAAGGCTTTCGAGTCGTGCCAGCGTTTCTTCGAGAAGAGTCTTGTCCGAAACGAGGCGCAGCAGCTGTTTGGGACGCGTGCGCCGACTCAGAGGCCAAAAGCGTTCGCCACTGCCGCCGGCGAGGATAAGCGCGTAAATCGGATTGGGCATGTGAAAGTGGGAGGATCTTCCGGGTCGCGAAAATAGCCGTTTCTTTTTCCCAAACGCGACGTATATGATAGGCGATGTCTTTCCCGATATCCATTTCAAAAACTTCCGAGCAAGTCCCGATCGATCCCTTGCTCGTAGTTACGCGGACTGCCATCGGGCTCGGCCTGGGCATAATGATGGCCGACAAGATCAAGCCTTCGATTCGTCAGGCAGCAGCCATCGCGCTTGTTGCGATTGGCGCGTTGGCGGCGGCGCCGTGGCTGGTGAAAATCACGCTTGGCCAGATTAATCGGCCGGAATCAGAGTGGGGAAGTCGCGCCCGTTTGCGTTCCATTCGAGGCGATTCCGGTTATACCTCCGACGAGGATATCTATTGATTCAATCGTAGCGGTTGATCCCCGCCGGTAGCGTTGGCACCGGCATAAACGATGCTGGTTACAGAAATGCTTGCGCTACGGAATCAGCCAGACTCTTGCCTTTTCGAGTCAACATAAAGTTACCGTTCGATTTTCGAAGTAGTCCGAGTGATATAAACTCGCTTGTTTCTTCCGGAAAGCGTTTCAATGCTGATGCAGCAACTCCTTCGCGCGTCCGCAACGAGAGTGCAATTCGCTCGGACCGTTTCATTTTGCTGGTGAGGTTCTCGCTAAATTCTCTCGGCGACTGGCCGGAAAGAACGCGATCGGTGTAACTGCGATAATCGCAAGCATTCTGCCAGCGCTGCATGCCCACAGTTGAAAACGCACTCGGGCCAAGGCCGAGATAATCCTTGCCCAGCCAATAAGCGCGATTATGAACTGACGAAGATCCCGGACACGCATAATTTGAGATTTCGTATTGCTCGTAGCCAGCGTCTTCCAGGATTGACATAGCCGTCTCGAAAAACGTGGCGTCTGCATCCGTGTCCTGCCGAAGTTCGCCGCGCGCATGGCGCATAAAGAACTCGGTGTCCTCCTCGTAGGTGAGACAGTAGGCGGAGACATGATCGGGTTGGAGGGCGATAGTTTTGTCCAATGTGAATTTCCATTGCTCAATGGTCTGGCCCGGCAATCCGAACATGAGATCGACGTTGATGTTCGAGAATCCGGCAGCTCGTAGAATACGGAACGATTGCTCTGCCTGATGCGAGTTGTGTTCTCGCCCCAGGATCTTCAGCAGGTCATTATCCCAGGATTGAACTCCCAGACTAACTCGGGTGACTCCGAGTTTGTGAAGAAGCGAAGCTTTGCGCGCTGATACGCTCCCAGGATTCGCTTCGATAGTCCATTCCGTAACTGTGGAAAGATCGAGCCGCTCATGGAAACCTCCGAGCAGGAACTCCAATTGCGAAGTCGTGAGGGCCGTCGGGGTGCCGCCACCGAAATAGATGGTTTCAGGTGACAGCGTAAACATGGCACGTTGCTGATCGAGCTCGCGCAATATCGCTTCGCAGAATCGGGATGTCTGCGAACGATCGAGCAAATCTTTGTAAAATGCGCAATACGGGCAAATGCGCGCGCAAAAGGGGATATGAACGTAAATGTGGCGAATTGGCTCTGCTGCAGGGGGAGGCTCGCCGGCGGTACGGCGGGACGAGTCCGTCCCAGTGGCGGACGTGTTGCCTGCAATGGCGCACGGTTCCGCAGCCAACATGGCTGCCGCCTTAGCGTCAGAGTTGTGATTCGCAGCGTTACTCATAAAATCGCTTGGTTTCGTTCGACATGACAGAACTTCGGAACGTAGCGCTCATTTTGTTTTGCGCCATTGCTTCAGGGCCGGCGCAAACGCCGCAACCGCAACCGCACCCGACGCCGTCGATCGTGTATTCTGTGCATGATCCTGCCGCGATCAGAGACTACAAGACGAACCCCCGGATCGTGCGTGAGATGGTAAATCGCCTTGTTCTCGCCGCGACCGGTCAATCTGAGGTAGGAAAGGCATGGGCGTCGCTCGTCTCTCCCAGTGATAAAGTGGGAATCAAAATTTCTGCGGCGGGCGGCGAGCTATTCACGACGCACCACGATATCGTGAATGCAATTGTCGATGGGCTCGCTGCGGCAGGACATCCGCGTGGCAGCATTATTGTTTGGGATCGCTCGCTTGGCGGGGTCAAGGACGCCGGTTATCGGCCGACAATTGATGGTTACCAGCTAAAGGCAATCGCGCCCCGCGATGGTTATGATCCAAAAGCGGTCCTCTCTGCTCCTGTACTCGGGAAACTGATTTGGGGAGATCTCGAATACTTCGGTGATGCAGGGAAAATTCTACCCCTATCCGATGGTGAGAACACGAGCAACGTGAGTCATTTCTCCAAGATCCTTTCCAGTGAAATAAACAAGGTCATTAATGTTCCGGTGATGAGTATCAGCGAAACGAATGGAATCGCGGGTTGCATTTACAACATGACAATTCCTGACATTGATAACTGGCGTCGCTTTGCTCAAGGCTCTCGTTTTGGCGCGGAAAGCCTTGCGGAAATTTATTCCAATCCGCTCATTGCAAAAAAGGTGGTCTTCAATTTGATGGATGGCCTCATCGCGCAATATGCGGGTGGCCCGCAGCCTCAACCGAACTATGCGGTTCATCATGCCACCCTTTATGCGAGCAAGGACCCGGTCGCCTTGGATGCCGTCGCGTTGAAGTATTTCGAACAATGGCGCACACGCGCCAGTCTGCCCCCTATTGGCCCAATGGCTGCCTATGTCGAATATGCCGGTCAGATAGGATTGGGTAACGCAGCGCCGAATCGGATCGAGGTCAAAAATATCGGAAGATGAATTCTGGTACTGTAGCCGGGGCCGGTTCAATGACGCCAAGTGAACAACATCTCATGAGCGACCAATTACATTCTCCTGTCAGGAAATTGGAGACGACCATCCTCCGTTCGGTCTCTCGGTCGTTTTATCTCTCGATCCGGTTTCTGCCGACGCAATTGCGCGAACCAATTGCGCTAGCGTACCTGCTTGCGCGGACAACAGACACCGTCGCCGACACAACTCGAATTCCGGGGGCCGTCCGAATCGAGAGTTTGAAAACGCTGTCGGCCGGGATTCAAGGCAAAGCTCCGCGAGAAGTGGCTATTAAGCACGTGGCCTCGTTCGTGCCGCTACAAGAGGATGCGGCGGAGCGAACGCTGCTGGATTCGTTGCCCGATTGTTTGGAATGGCTCGACAAAACCGGCGGAGTAGATCGCGATGACATTCGCGCTGTGCTCGAGAAAATCACGCGCGGCCAGATGCTCGATCTTTATCGTTTCGATAATCCGGCAGAACTGCGCGCACTCCAGACCGCTGCCGATCTGGACGACTACACCTATTTGGTTGCAGGCTGTGTAGGTGAATTCTGGACACGACTTTGCTTTCGGCATCTCCAAAATTTCGCCAGTTTGAGCCAGGACGAGATGCTGGTGCTCGGCAAGCGCTATGGCATGGGACTTCAGTTGATCAACGTCTTGCGCGACGCCGGGAGTGATCTGCAAGCCGGTCGATGTTATTTCCCGAAGGACGAGCTCGGCGCGATCGGTCTGAGTCCGCTGCAGATTTTATCCGAGCCAGATCGTTTCCAGCCGGTCTATCAAAAATGGATGGGAAAAGCACAGGATGATTTGGAGTGCGGGATGCAATATTCTCGCGCGATCCGGAACCGGCGAGTGCGCGCTGCTACGGTTTTGCCGGCGTTAATCGGAGCGCGCACGCTGGCGCTTCTACGTCGAGCTGGCGCCAGTGCGCTACATCACACAGTCAAAGTTCCACGGCAGGAAGTGCGCACAATGATTTTGACGTTGACCATTACGCTCGCATCGCGCGCAAAGATCGATGCAATTTTCAATCGAGCGAAACTGTAGCGGCGGTCGCGCCTTCAGCGCTGTGTAATGCGGGGAATCATTCCCTGGGCGGTTGCCCCAGGCTGCAATGGTTTAGCGCCTGCGGCGCTAACTGTATTGCGAGCACCAACGTCGATACGACTGTACCGCGATTACAATCCACGTCGGGATCAATAAGAGACCACTACAGAAAATAGCCTCGCTGTTTTTCGCTGATTGGTTTTTCCAGTCGCTCGAGGACTTGCATCATGTCTTCCCAGACTTTCCGCTTTTCGGAGGGCGACTGGTTTCGCAGCAGATAAGCTGGATGATAGGTAATCATCAACGGAGTTCCGTTGTACGAATGCCAGCGACCGCGCAATTCTCGCATTGTCCCACGCGAGCCGAGCAAACCCTCTACAGCGACAGCACCCAGCGCGACCAAAACTTTTGGCTGAATAATGTCGATTTGCTCAACGAGGTAAGGCCGGCACATTTGCATTTCTGCCGGGGTCGGTGCGCGGTTTCCAAACGAGCCGGCAGGCATGTCGGGCCGGCATTTGAGGATATTCGCGATGTAAACGTCGTTGCGCGCAAAGCCCATCGCTTTAATAATTTTCGTCAACAACTGTCCGGCGCGGCCGACGAACGGTTCGCCCTGCTGGTCCTCCTCCGCGCCAGGTGCTTCGCCGATGAACATGATTTCGGCCTCGGGATTGCCAACGCCAAAGACGGTTTGAGTGCGCGAGCTGGCGAGATGGGCGCATTTTCTGCAACCACAAACGCGTTCGCGAATAGACGCAAGGCTCTGCGCCTTGTTCGATGTGGGTTGCTGGAGTTGGCTGGCTGTAGGCGAGACATGCGCTTCCAGCCCGGAAGCGGTTATCGAATATTCGGATCGCAATTGCTCCAGCGCGTTTCTCGATGCACGAGGCGCGCGATGGGTCGCCTCTCGAATTTTTTCCAACTCCGCAATGACAAGTTGGAGGGCCGGCTGGATCATTAAGTCGGATCATGCGAAATCCGGAGCACAGCTGCAATCTCTTTTGACTAATGAGAGAAGTTTCGAGCCCGGAGCGAGCCCGCTCTCATTAACACCGGCTTTCAAGCCGGTGGCCTCAGCAAAGCATAGACATGAGCCGGCAAAGCCGTTGAAACGGCTCGTGTCTATCCCTCGCTAGAATCACCGGCCCCAAGGCCGGTGTTAACGAAAGGCGCCATCACCCGTTTGCGCCACAGCCCTTTCATTCCTACACATTGCGCGCATTTAACCATTGCAAGGCGAAGCGCGCGACTTCGCGTGAATTCTTTAAATCGAGCTTGTCTTTGATGTGCGACCGGTGTGTCTCCACGGTTTTTGGGCTGAGATGTAATAGCTTGGCAATCTGTCGCACATCTTTGCCTTTGCCGATCATTTCCAGGATTTCAAGCTCGCGATCGCTGAGCCTTTCCACTGCATCGACCTCGCCTTCCCCCTCGCGATGCGCGAATTTCGTGATCACCTGGGCAGCCATCGCCGGGCTGAGGTAGGGGCGTCCGTTAAAAACTTCGCGAATTGCGTGGATGACATTTGTCATCGCTTCGTGTTTCATGACGTAGCCATCGGCTCCGGCTCGCATCGCTCGCATTGCGTAAAGCGATTCATCGTGCATGGAGAGCACCAAAATTGGCAGCCTGGAAAATTCTGCGCGGATATTTTTGATAAGCTCGATGCCATTGGCTCCTGGCAAACTAATATCGACAATGGCCATATCGGGATGCAGCTTTCGGATCACGTCCATCCCTTCGGAGCCGGTACTGGCTTCGCCACAGACTGCATAGGTCCCATCGGAATGAATCATTTCCTCGAGACCCTTTCGAAACAGTGGATGATCATCCACGATCACGATGCGTTTTGCCTCTGGTGGCTCGCAAAGAGAATTCTCATTGGTTGAGCGCGCGCGGTTCGTTTGATCTTTAGATTCCCCAGAGTCCTTTTCGGCAGCAGCCACACGAACTTTAACCGCCGGAATGTCTGCACGCCGAGTCGTCGATTTTTCTTTGAGCATTTATTAAGGTTCGCCGCTCGGCAGCACGTCAGATGCGGAAAACTTAGGTTGTGAGCAGATGCGCTTTGAATCGCGCGAGGACCTCCGTACCTCGCCATTTTTCTTTCCCCGTGATTTGCTGCCTTTGGCAACCCCCCCCGCGGTGCGGCACGTAACAGGAAAGCCGCGTTCCCACTCCATCGTGAGAATCGATTTCCAGACGGCCACCGATCAATTGAGAGCGATACTTCATGATGTGCAAACCGAGGCCCTCCTTCAATTTTGGGTCGTTAGACAGGCCGACCCCGTTGTCGATCACGCGCAGAACTATTTCGCGCTGCGATCTCGCCAGTTTGACCACAATTTCGCGGGCTTGCGCGTGCTTGTTGGCGTTAATGACTGCTTCCCGGGCGATGCGGTAGAGGTGGGCGGCAGCGGCGTCGTCCTCGATACGGAATGATGGTTCGACCTCCAACCGGCAGGGTGTCTTCCAAATTTCCCGGTCAACCAAATCTTGCAGCGCGTCGACGAGTCCCGCCCCATCCACATCGAGTCGATGCAGGGCGCGGGAAAGGTCGCGCGTATCGGTCGCAGCGTCGTTCACCAACTGTGCGATTTTTTCGAGGTCGCTTGCGTCGATGACGCGATGGTTCCTGAGCCGCAACGCGACAGAGCGCGCCATGAATGCGACTGCTGTGAGGTGCTGGCATAGCCCGTCATGGAGCTCCTGGCCTAGTCGCTGTTGCTCACGATCGCTAAGGGACAGGATTTCTCCTTCCAGTCCCTTCCGGCGCGAAATCTCGTTTTCTAACTGGGCATTTGTGATGCGCAACGCCTTTGTGCGATGCTGCACAACTTGCTCCAGAGTTTCCTTTGATTTTCGCAACGCCGCCTCCGCTTTTTTGCGGGCCGTAACATCGACAATCACTGCCACGGTCGATTGCGTGTCGCCGTCAGGCCCGCGTACCGCGCCAGCGCTGACATCGGCCCACAGAATCGAGCCATCTTTACAGACGTAGCGCTTTTCGCTCTCGAACGGTTTGCCGTCCTGGACCATGCGCCGAAAGAGACGCATAGTTTCTTTCACGTCGTCGCGGTGCGTCACGTCCGCCATCCTCTTTCCGGTCAGTTCCGACTCTGTGTAACCGAGCATGTTACAGAGCGTTCGATTGGCAAAGACAATTCCACCATTCGTGTCGCAGCGTGCCATCCCTGCGGTCGCTTGCTCCACGGTTGCGCGCAAGCGCGCCTCCGATTCACGCAACGCTTTTTCGTCCCGTTTATGTTCAATCGTTTGCGCAAGTTGGCTGGCAATTGTGGTCGCCAGTCTCAGTTCCTCGCCGGTGTAGAGATGTGGCGCGTTATGATAGGCCATGAATTTACCGATTAATTTTTGGCCGCTGACCAACGGAATGAAAGCGGCAGCGCGAATGCCTTCCCTCCGAATGGTTGATTTCAGTGATCTCGGGATATCGGCAAGGTCAACGTCATTGACACAGACCGGCTCCGGGTTCTTCTCGTCCGGTTTCCAGGGCGAGTGACCTTCCACTGCCTTGCAATACTTTTCCGACAAGCCGCGCCACGCAACGAAGCGCATCACCTGCTGCTTGTCGTAAAGCAAAATCGATGCGCGATCGCATCGTTGTGCCGTAAGAATTGCCCCCAGTGCTGCTTCGTAAATCTCATCCAAAGTTCTCGCCGTTTGGTACTGCTGGGAAAGGTCGTACAGTGCTCCGCGTTGTCGTAACGTTTCGATCCGTTCCTCCTCTGCGCGCTTTTGTTCCGTAACGTCCAGAATTGACGCAATCCATCCGACCACTTCGCCATGATCTTCGTCGGGCACATATACCGTCCTTAAACAACGTAGCCCACCGTTCTTGAACCGGAGGAGCATCTCGTAGGAAACAGTCTCACCGGCCAAGACGCGGTCCACGTACGGACGGATTGCTTCGAACCCTTCTTTGCCCATCATTTTGGCGATTGGCTTCCCGGCGATTTCTTCAGGTTTGCGGTCCAGCATCTGCGCGTACGCGCGACTCACATATCGGTAGCGCAGATCACGAGTACAACGTGTTAGCATGAACGGCGTCTGTGTGACAATCCGCTCCAACTCCGCTTCTTTTTGCCGCAACAGCTCTTCCGTACGCTTACGCTCGGTTAGATCCACAATGGCAGTTTGATAGAGTAAGGCGCCATTGTGCACGGAGGCAGCCACTGGCGTGCTGGAAAGACAAGCGTGAAAAATCTTGCGCTTTACATCCTTGAGCCGCAGCTCGGTTTCCACGCGGGTTTCCGAACATCGGCAACGCAGCAAATGGTGTAGAAGGATCGCGATATCCTCACGTGCGACAAAAACCATGAACGGCATCCCGATCAACCGCTCGCGTGGTATTCCAAAAAGCTGTGCGGCTGTCAGATTAATTTCCTCGATCCGCCCGGAGCGATCGAAGCTGACGTAGCCAGTGGGCGCTAAATCGTATAGATCGGCATATCGCTGGACTGCATGATCGAGCTCGCGCCTGCGCGGATGTGGCCGAGAACGGGTATCGCGCGCTTTTCTCGAAGAAGAGGATTGGTAGGGACGCCGCGCTGCGGTGTATCGCCGCGGCGACCGCAGCGCGCCGGCCCTACCAGAAATCTGCGCGCTGTCTTGGTCTTTCTTCACGCTCGCCCTAGTAAAATCGCGGGCCGACAGTGCGCGCAATGCCTTGAAATTGCGCCTCCTGCCGTGAGCGACTTTTGCCTTGTTCATAGGGGAGCAAACAAATTCACGAACCGTTGGAACCGACGGTAGATACTACGACAGTCTGCTTGGAAGGCAAAAGGGTAAGGTCGCTGCGCTGTGCCGACCGGACACGGCAGCGCGGCGTCCTTACCACCAGCGTCGTATCAAGATCGATGTTGCCTCATCGAATCATTAGGCTTTCAGGATGGAGGTCCCCATCCGCAAGTACCTTCCGCATGAAGTGCCTTTGTGGATTGACCCTGGAAAAGAAATCTACTTCACCACCATTTGCGCAGAACCACGCGGCAAGAATCATTTGGCGCGCTCCGAAATCGCAGATCGACTTTGTGAGACTTTTGTTTACGCAATCGGATCGGTGTCTGGTTCGTTCACTTTAGCTTATTAATGCCTGACCATGTGCATTTGCTAGTTTCGTTTCCTGACACAGGTAAGCGGATTCAGACAATCGTGAGTAAATGGAAAGAGCGGACCTCAAAGAGTCTCGAAATTGACTGGCAACGCGACTTCTTTGAGCATCTTCTCAGGCGGGATGAGAGTTATCGCTAAAAGGCAGACTACATTTGGGCGAATCCAGTGCGACCAGCCCTTGCTAGCCAAATCGAAGATTGGCCGTTTGTTTTTATAGAAGAAACGCAGGGGTAGGGACGCCGCGCTGCAGCGTCCGGTCGGCGCAGAGCCCGACCCTACCTACTTTTTCGCTCCCCCGCTATTGATGTCTACCAGCGTCAGTACTGCGCCGTCGATTTTGTTGTCGGTGGTGCGATAGGGCCGAACCCGCAGCGAGTAGAGACGGCCGCGTTTGTCGCGGACTTTTTCCTCACGCACGGTGAGCGTGTCGATCACTTCATGCAAAAGCTGTTCGACGTCCGGGATCTCGATGTTTGCCTTGAGCTCGGTCATTCGGCGACCGACGTCCTTGTCGGTAATGTTGAACGCGTCGCGCGCAGTAGGCGTGGCGCGGCGGATCATCAGGTTATTGTCCACCATCACAATGGGTAGATGGATACTGCTCAGCAGATTGCTCAGGTCGCTGTTGATCTGCATGATCTCGAGGTTCCGGTTGCTCAATTCCTCGTTCAACGTGGTCAGTTCTTCGTTGGTCGATTGCAGTTCTTCTTTCGCCGTCTCCAGCTCTTCGTTGGTCGATTGCAACTCCTCGTTGCTGGATTCGATTTCTTCGTTTGCTGATTTGAGTTCTTCGTTGGTCGCTTCCTGTTCTTCGATGATGGCTTGAAGCGATTCCTTTGTTGCGCTTAGCTCATCGCGCAATTGCTGGATTTCATCCTCGCGGCCCGATTTTCCTTTCTTCTTTTTCGACCTGCTCGCGGCTTTGGTTTCCACGTCCCCGCCTTCGCTGAAAACCACCAGGAACCAGTTCCCGTCGGTGTTGGCAACTTTGAACGGAACAGCTTCGATGTTCACTTCGGCGACCTGAGCGTCGCGTTTTACAAATGCCCGTTCTTTGCGCGCGGGCCGGCCTGTCCTTATTGCCCGGCGCACGGTCGCGCGAATATCGGGGACCAGGCTTGGTCGCGCGATGTGTAGCAGATTAAGGCTGGCCGGGCCTGCCGTGTGTTCCAAATACAGAGCCGTCCTGCCGCGAAAGTGGCGCACGTTCATGTTCTCATCGATGACCACAGCACTAGGCGCATATGTGCCGAGCATGATCCGGTCTGCGATCTGTTGCACGTGCGCGTTGAAATCGCGTCCGTCGGATGGTGGCGCGAGCCGGGCTGGCTCCAGTGTTTTGATCTCGGCAAAGCCGGTGTACGGTCGTAGCTCCATTTCCCGACGGCCAGGCACAATCTTTTTCGCAAAAATTTTTGCGCGCCTATCCACCAACTCGAAATGATCGCTGAACACGCCGACCGTTTCCGAAGGACCGAGCAGCAAATAACCGCCGGGATTCAGCGCGTAATGAAAGATCGGGAGGGCGCGTTTTTGCAATTCCGGCCCGAGATAGATCAAAACATTTCGGCAACTGATGAGATCGAGCCGTGAAAATGGAGGATCGGCAGTGATATTTTGCCGCGCAAAGGTACATACGTCGCGCACCGTGCGGTTGATTTGATAAGTGGCCTGGAGTTTTTTAAAGAAACGTTGCAACCGCTCAGGGGAAACATCTTTCTCGATCGCGGTGGAATAAATGCCCAGGCGCGCGCGTTCGATTGCCGATTCGCTCAAATCCGTGCCGAAGACCTGCACTCGCGTGGTGGAGACGGCGTTGCCGAGCGTTTCCAGAATGCAAATAGCCAGCGAATAAACTTCTTCGCCAGTCGCGCATCCGGGCACCCACACGCGCAGCTCGCCTTTGCCTCGTTTATTTTTCACCAGCTGGGGAATGAATTTTTTGCTGAGAGCTTTAAACACGTGCTCATCGCGGAAGAAGCGCGTCACGTTGATTAACAAATCATTGAAAAGCTCCTGAACCTCCTTGTGGTCACCGCGGAGAAAATTCGCGTATCGCCCCAGCCGTTCGATCCGATGCAAAGCCATGCGCCGTTGGATCCGCCGCTGTAACGTGGATTGTTTGTAAGAACTGAAATCCACGCCGGTATGTTTTTTGAGCGCGAGGAAGATGCGGCTCAGATCATCAAGATCGGCCGGCTCGGCTTTCGGTTCGGCCGCTCCGTGTGGCGCTTCTCGAATGTAAGGATGCTCGGCGATGCGCCGCAGCTCGTTTGCGATCTCTTTTGGCGACAACGCGGCATCCACGAACCCGGCCTGGACCGCGCTGCGTGGCATCGCCGGAAATTTCGCGCTCTCCTCATCCTGGGCGAACGTGATTCCGCCTGCGGCTTTGATAGCTCGCAAGCCTGCGGTGCCGTCGGTCCCGGTGCCGGAGAGCAGCACGCCAATCGCGCGGGGGCCTTGTTCTTCCGCCACCGATTCAAAAAAACGATCAATCGCAAGCGTCGGTCGCTCGCCCAGTTGAATCAAATTAAGTTCGCCGTTTTTGTAAATCAGGCCTTTGTTTGGGGGTAGCACGTAAGCTTTGTCCGCCTCGGGCTTCACGCGCCCGCTGATTTCGATTACCGGCATCTGCGTTGCTCTGCCCAGCAAACTCGGCAAACGGCTGGCGTGATGCGGATCGAGATGCTGCACAATCACAAAGGCCATCCGGTTTTTTGGCGGCAACTCCTTCAGTAATTCCATCGTTGCTTCGAAGCCGCCGGCTGACCCGCCAATTCCGACGATGGGGCAGCTTAAATTTTTTTCTGGTGGCTTCGAGGGTGATGCTCGTTTCGCCGATTTGGATCGCGCGAGTTTCGTTCGGCGGGACCTTGTTTGAGAGACGGACCGGTTCCTGTTCGATGTGCGCTTCGGGGGCATGAGCAGTTTAACACATTAATTCCGTCTGCCTCATCACACAAGTATCGAGTTGTGTCGCGGACACGCTGTAGTGGCGGTCTCCTGCGTGTTGAAAAGACAAAAGCGCGGTAGCGGCGGTCTCCGACCGCCGACGAGCGCGAGGCCACCGAAGGGCGATGCTCAGAGAGCGCCGCTACAGAAAAGCGGGAACATCGCGCTATGATGTGTCGCCGCTGCGGCCGCAGCGCAACCATGCCACCACGTACAAATTTCGCGTTCAGCAACATATGCATCCTATCGACGTGTAAGTCGCGATTCAGTACGTGAGGGGCGGCTTCTCCCCATGACCAAACGCAACATCATTGTCGTCGGCACTTCGGCTGGTGGAGTTGAAGCTCTCTGTGAGCTCAACAAACATCTGCCTGAGGATTTCGATGCTTCGATGTTTGTGGTCATGCACGTCGGGACCGAGAGCATGTTGCCGGAAATCTTGAATCGTTGCGGGAAACTCCCCACCGTAAGAGCCGAGCACAATAAACGCTACAAACGCGGCTGCGTATATGTCGCTCCCGCGCAGCACCACCTTTCGATCAAGAATGGAATGACGGTGCTCTCCCGTGGTCCCCGGGAGAATGGACATCGCCCTGCGGTGGATGTTCTATTTCGTAGTGCCGCGCGTGCGCATCGGTCGAAAGTCGTGGGCGTTGTGCTGAGCGGCGGACGCGACGACGGATCGGCCGGCCTTTACGCAATCAAAGCACGCGGCGGTATAGCGATTGTTCAGGATCCCGCCGAAGCCATCACGCCGAACATGCCGCGAAATGCACTCGACATGGTCGACGTCGATTTCTGCCTGTCCGTTCGGCAGATCGCTGACGTTCTCGTTCAACTGGTGAACGGTAAGGCCACCAACATCACCGAATCGTCAAATGGAGGAAGCAGTATGGAGGATCAAGCAACGGCGGATGATCCGACAAGCGAACCGCCGGGCGACCAAATCCCGGTCACGTGCCCGGAATGCAACGGACCGCTCTGTGAGGTCAAGGAAGGCGAGTTCGCACTTTTTGAATGTTTCGTCGGGCACCGTTTCTCGCCTGAGAGCTTAAGCGAACAACACGCCGACGCGCTTGAACGCGCGCTCTGGACTGCCATTCGCAAACTGAAAGAGCGCGTGGTGCTTCACCAAAATTTGATGGAGCGAAAACGCAACAAAGGCGAGCAGGAGCTTTGCAAGCGGCTGGAGGAATCCGTTACGACGGCAAAGGGAGACCTGAAACTTTTGCGCGAGATTTTAGATCGGATTTGAGGGGGGCATGCGTCCCGGCCCGCCGAAGTAAGTAAGGTTCGCCCGACGTGGTCTCGTCCTTCAACTTTGGCCATCCGAAATGCGTGTGTCGCGCTTTAGACGGCGGTTGCGCTGTGCTGTTTTTGAACGCGCCAATTTATCGCGAACTGCACCAACCGTTTGGAGCAATTGAAACGAAATAAGGGTGGAACCTAATTGTGTACTAAAGAGGGGGACTAACATGAACGAACAACCAGTAAGCACGTCTTGGTGGAGCAGAAGCGGAAGCAGCTGGGTGAATATCTTATTGGGCATTTGGGTGATCATCTCACCGTTTGTCCTCGCGTTTCACTCGCCCAAGGGAGTATGGAGCAATGTCATCACGGGTGTCATCGTAGGCATTCTGGCGCTTGTTCGCTGGAGCATGCATCAGACCGGGTGGAGTTGGCTGAACATAATCCTGGCCGTATGGCTTGTTATTTCACCATTCGTGCTTTTTCTCGGTAACGCTGCGATGTGGAATAACGTTATTCTGGGGATCATCATTGCCGCGCTCGCTTTGAGTAATAGTTATTCCAAAGAGTCGGCTCAGGTACGTGTCAGGTAGAAGTAATGCGGTGAAGCCAGCCTTGGAAAGGAGGATTCGCCGATCCTTGCTGCCCAAGCTAGCGGCAGTTCATTGCTGGCGAACTAAAAGAGCTACGATGTTGCGATCCCGGGGTTCTGGGCAGGACATCGGTTTCGCCGTAATCGGGAGAGTTACCGACTAATCGCCGCTACGCGTTCTTCAATAAGGTCGCGCTCGACTTCCCAAAACCTCAGCGACGAAAGCAGAAGACTGTGGATTGGTTCGACCGGCGTCGTTTCGACATTATCCCTCGTTACGCGCCGTAGTCTCTTGTGATGCTTGCTCGATCGACGTTTGGACTTCAACATTCTCGAGCGCATCCGCCTCGGCGGTCTACGTGCCATCAACGATCCTCCTCCCTCATGAATCTTGTTTCACTTCTTGTTTCGTCCTGACAATTTAACAGCGGTTGAGACAAATTGTTTCGTTGCTTTGCAGCGACCGATTTCTGTTCCGCGTGCCGCATGTTCAAGAATGGAGCTGGATTTTTGGCGATCAGATTGCCGGCACAGAAGACGCATTCGGAACGGCCTGACGATTGCCAACCACCTCAGCCGCCGGTCGCAATCCAGCTAGATATTGCGTGTCGAATGCACGCAGGGCTGCTGTGACAGTAGGCCCAATACCGACGATTCCTTCTTCTACGTTTGGTCCAAGCAGCGCAATCCAGAGCTCGCCACGAATGAATAATCGGGGCCGGCGCACCGCCGATGGACTGCTGGGATGAGCCTCGCAGTAAATCTCCATCTGTTCCATCGCCGCCAACGCAAAGTCCATGATATGGCGTCGACGCAAAGAATGACCCTTTTTCTTCATCCGTGTGGAGAACGCACGCCTCGGTGGCATTGGATGTGTGTTTTTTTCTGGAGCCGGGATCGGTGATCCCGGATTCGGCAAGGCGAGACGCGGGTTAATAGCATCTACCTGGATCGCCAATCCCGGCTGTAGCACCAGGTTTGTAAGGTTTTCTCCGATAAGCGAATCCACCGCCCGCCCGATTGTGCTGTCACTTGTCACGGACGTATATGTTTTGCATGGCATTATCTCCTCCAACACCATTGTCAGACGAAGAGAAACTGGATGTGCTCCGGCGGCTGGATCGATTCCGGGAATGGCGTTCTTTGGATGACGCACGTTACTGCCTGGTTTGCGGTAAGCTCATTACTGGCCGTCAAATCCAAGTCTCAGGCGGCACACGCGGCAATGGGCCACTGCGGCTAAGTTGTCCGAC
Source organism: Candidatus Udaeobacter sp. (assembly GCA_040414975.1). Taxonomy (GTDB): domain Bacteria; phylum Verrucomicrobiota; class Verrucomicrobiia; order Chthoniobacterales; family UBA10450; genus Udaeobacter. The sequence continues at coordinate 10,067 of JBEDUS010000006.1, read as the reverse complement.
AGAGCGATGTAACTCAATTCCGATGGATTGGGCGCTGCCTACGGATGAAATTCTCGCCGCGGCAGAAACGGTGACACCTAACCAGTGCAACGTTGCTCCTCCGAGGCCGGGTGATAGCAGCGTAGAACGCGGTGTGACGTCGCAATTGCGAAAATTCGCTGTGCACCTCAAGCGAGCTTTCTAACGCCTCAACCCTCCAACAAGTGCGAGCCCGTCGAAGCACGGGCTCACGAAGTCTTGCCTCATTCGTAGTTAGGCGAACAGCGCCGTGGACGGCGCTTTGGCTAACAACAGAGTCGCGTGAGTTTTTGTTCGATCAACCAATCATCCAGCGCGCCGATTATTGGCTTTGACGGAGCGGGCAAGAATGCTTTTCGCGCTATGATTGCTCACGTTAAAAAAGGCTGTCCGTCCTGGGATGTGGAGATCGATCTCAGAAACGGAAATCGCTCGATGATCAATGCTGTCGCAACGTTTGCCAGCCAACATGAAAGGACAGGCAGTTGAAAGTCCGGGCCGCGAAAGTCTCCAGCGTTACACGAAGCAGTGGGCTTGCCCGCGATTTTCTGACAACGAGGGAAAGATGAGACAAATCACAATAACATTGAAACAGGAAGGCAAGAGCTTGTTGCCTGTATGGCCGATTTTGGGAATCGAGGTCAAGCGAGCGAGCTGGAAAACCAAGCTGGCCGATGCAAGCCAAACTTCGATAGCGACCGAGCTGAAAGGACTTCCCGCTGCTTTGCTCGGGGGAGGGATATGGATCTACAGACCCAGAAGCTGAACAGTTAGCAAAGGTGGATACGCGACCTTCCTTTCGCGGTATGGCGATATTCTAAAAAAGTCCCGGCTGGGACTGGGAATCTTGGCCTTCGGGTAGGATGACTCCTAGGTTTTTTTCCGATCACGCAATCATCCAGCGTCCCGATTGTTTGTTTCGAGGCAGTGAGCAGAGTCTTTCGTGTCATGATTGCTCACGTCAGACCTGACGATCGACTGTCGATCTTGCGTTCTGGAGATCGATTCAGGAGATGGGAATCGCTCGATGATCAACGCATTTGCAGCGTTTGCGAGCGAAAGTTCAAAGGCAGGCAGATTGAAATCCGGCGTTTGCCGGGCGGCAGATATAAACTCTACTGTCCCACTCTTGGATGCCCCTCACGGCCGCATCAATGGCTTTATCCGCGAGCCTCGGATGTTGCTGAGATAACTGAGACGGACTGGTGGCGCGTTGCCAAACACCTTACGCGCCACCGCACTGAGCCAACGCCGCAGGCATGCGGTCATTGAGCATGATCGGGTCCACTCTTGATCAACCGGGGGCGTGTTCAGTGCCTGATGAAGCACTGATGAAAGCAGTGTCGCACCGCCGCCACGAGGCTCTTGCTGAGTTGTACGACCGGCATGGCAAAAGGCTGCGCGCAACAATCGACGGAGTTGTTCATGAAGAAGCTGAGGCCGACGATGTGCTGCAGGAGATCTTCATTCAGATTTGGGAAGAAGCAGACCGTTATTCACCTAAAGCCGGCAAGCCGCTGGGATGGATGGTTACCATTGCGCGCCGCCGTGCCATCGATCGATTGCGACGGCGTCAGGCTTATTCTCGCGTCCGAGAACGCTATCAAAAACGGATAACCCACGAGGCGCCAAACTCGCCGCGACAGGCGGAGGAAGTTTTCATGTTAAGCGATCTGCGGCGCTTTCTGAAGCAGTGCATGCGGATCTTGCCGCGGCTTCAACGTGAGGCGCTGGAGCTGGCTTTCTTCAAGGGACTGAGCCACAGGGAAATTGCCGCCGCGACGAATGCTCCGTTGGGAACCGTGAAGACGCGGCTGGAACTTGGCCTGCAAAAACTCACGCAATCTGTGAGGCCACTGCGTCACAAGGTGTGAAACACTTGGGGCGCGACTGCCGGGAGCGCCGCAGCGCGTCTCCTATCGCAGCAGGACCACAGTAACACGATTAGCAAAATAACGCGTAACTTCTCGTTAGTGCGGACTCGGCGAAGTGTTGACATTTATTTAGGTTAAGGTGTCGGGGTTACTTATGAATTTTCGCGGGTCAAAGGAGATTTAGATGCGCCGATGGAGACTCAAATTTTCGGACCGTATTGCGTTCAATTTAGTGTGGATCCTGGTCATCTTGATTGCAGTTTGCGCTGTCATTTTGCTGCGCAGTTGCACATGAGAAGCATCAGATGATGGCGCCGTTTTTTTTCAAGCCAGGCGCGCAAGACCAATTCGCAAAATCGCCGGATGCGAGCCGTAACTCCTAACGCGGCGCTGCTGCCGCAATCAGTTCAGGCTCTGTTACCGGCGGGCGCTTGATCTGCATGGTCGCATCAGGGCGCCGCTTTTTCAGGACTGGTTCGATCCGGACAGCGCCGCCGATTTCGGCAGATTCATAGATTGCATTGATCACGCGAACATCTGCCAACCCTTCGTTTCCTGATGGCTCAGGTGCGCGGTCGTGAATGATACAATCAGAAAAGTAAATCAGCTCAGGCGCGAATTGATCGCCCGGCTTGAAGTTTTTTTCGGTTCTTTTGCCACCGATGGTAGTCACGCATTTCAATTCGCCCTGATACTCATAAGCGTTCTCCAGTCGGAGCTGCCCTTTCGTGCCGACCAGATCGTAATAACTGACGTCGTCCGAGCCGAAACTGCACGTGAACATCGCTAGTCGTTCGTGCGGGAATCGCATGATTGCTCCCGTCATTTCCTCGATTTCCGCGAAGCGCTTTTCCACGTTGTTCGCGGTCAATCCAGCAACTTCGATCGGTTCGTCGCGAAACAGGTAACGCGCCGCGTTGATGCAATAAATGCCGATGTCGAACAAGGTCCCTCCACCCAGATCCTTTCGGGCACGGATGTTTCCCTCTTTCACCTGGAGGCCAAATAAGGATCCAAAGCAACGGAGCTCGCCAAGGTCGCCCGACTGTGCCACTCGCACGGCATGGAGATTCGCATCGTTGAAGTGGAGCCGATAAGCGATCATCAATTTCACTCTGTTCTGCGCAGCCGCGCTCATCATCGCTTCGCAATCATCCTGCGTCGTGGCCATGGGTTTCTCACATAATACGTGGACTTCTGCTTGGGCGGCACGCTCCGTATATTCGCGGTGAAGAATGTTAGGTGTAGCGATGTAGACGGCATCGATCTTCTCCCTTTCCAGTGCACTCTCCAGATCGCCGTAGGCGTATGCCTTTACCTTGTAGCGATTACTCAATTCGTGATCCTTTTCTGGATTCCCAGTAATGAGCGCCGCCAACTCGGAATTTTCTGCATGTTTAAACGCCGGCAGCACAGCTGTCTGTGCGATATGCCCCAGCCCGACAACAGCGTAGCGAACTTTTTTCTTCATGGTTCCTTCCTTTCTTTCCCCTGAATGAATTTCGTATCGCAATCGTCGCGCGTGTGCATCGATTTATATGCGTAACACAACTGATCTCGGCTCTGAGCACGAATATTAATCACTATGACGGATCTGAAATTGAAAGGCAGTTGGAACGAAGTGAAGGGCAAGCTCAAACAGAAATATGGGCAACTGACCGATGACGATCTTAGATTCGCCGAAGGCAAACAGGATGAGTTCCTTGGGCGACTTCCACAAAAACTTGGTAAATCGAAGGAAGATTTGCGAAGAGAACTCGAAAGTCTGTAAAAGCTGGCTCGACGCCGGTCGGCCGTACTTCTGCTTGCGTGGATATTGCCGATGCTAGCGAGAGCACGGGTCGGCGTAAGATTTGGAACGACAGAGGTATTACAAATTTCGAAGTTGTGGTATGTTGTTTAGATGCAAACGCCTGAAATTACCGCCTATTTGAAGACCTATTGCGGCTGGAGCGCCGGCGTGCGCGCTGTGCTGGCCAAATACAATCTTCCCTACACAGAGAAAGATATTATCCAGAATCCCGCGTTCCGGTGGGAAATGGAAACTAAGAGCGGACAACCGCTTTCGCCCTGCGTAGAAATCAACGGCCACATGCTGGCGGATGTGAGTGGCGAAGAAGTCGAGCGGTACCTGACCGACAACAAACTGGTCCTGCGCAGTAACGCGGCGACCGACGTTCCCACTAATGCGCCGTGTGCCACCGAACAACACGAGGGCGTGGTGAAACTGAACTTGTGATTTGTTAAAAGGGTTTACAACGTTGAATGGGTTAAATCGTTGAACCGATGAGAGGTTGAGGAGCCAGAGAGGTTAAACCGCTTTTAACCTTGTAACTCTTCTAACTTTTTTAACCTTTCACCGATGCAATTCTTTGCTCGTCTGCGATCGAGAAAAAGGAAAAGCGGGAGCCGTCTTTTCCGGTACGGCTGGAAAGTTACGCTGCTTGTTTTGCTGGCGGGCGCGAGTTTCGCAGTATTCCTGTTTTATGGCACATGGGCGCAAACGTTCGACATGAAGAACGTCGGCGAAATGCCGGAGCGAAACACCGTTTATGATGTCGATGGGAAAATTTATAGCCGCCTCGCCGGCGCAAACCGTCTAAAGGTCTCCCTGAGCGAAGTCTCGCCATTCTTTATCACAGCAGTGCTGGCGCGCGAGGACAGTCGCTTTTACGAGCACAAGGGAATTGATTGGCGCGGGATCATGCGTGCTTTGGTTCGTGATATTACGAGCGGATCAGCCAAGGAAGGCGCCAGTAGTATCACACAACAGCTTGCCCGGAATAGTCTTCCGCTCGGCGGTCGAACGCTAAGCCGGAAATTGTTGGAAGCGATGGTGGCGCAGCGGATCGAGCGTCAGTTCACCAAACAGCAGATTCTCGAGCTTTATGTGAACCGGATCTATTTCGGCAGTGGTTGCTATGGAGTTGAAACGGCGTCCCAGGCGTATTTCGGCAAGAGCGCCTCAAAGTTGAATCTTCCCGAAGCAGCGCTCCTCGCCGGATTGATCAGAAGTCCAAACCGGCTTTCACCACTGAAAAATCCGGAAGGCGCAAAAATCCAACGCAACGCGGTTCTGGACCGCATGGTTGCGGTGAAAAAACTTTCGCCCGCGGACGCTGAAGCCGCCAAGCGGGCGAACGTCACCACTCACCCGAGGCGTATGCCTTTCGTTCAGGAAAATTATGCGATGGACGCGGTCCAGCGCGATTTGAATTTGTTGCTAACGCAAGACCAGATCGATAACGGTGGCCTCTTGATCTACACGACCATCGATCCGGCTGTGCAAAACTCTGCACAAGGTGCGCTCGAGACTCAGCTCGCCAAAGTCGAGCATCAATCCAATTTTCATCACCCCGTAAAAGCGAATTATCAGCCGCCTGAAAATGGAGAAGGGGATTCAGCCATGCCCTATTTGGAAGGCGCGGTAGTTGTAATTGATAATGCCAGCGGTGGAATTCGTGCACTTGTCGGCGGGCGTGATTACGCAGAAAGCAAGTTCAATCGCGCGCTAGCGCCAGCAAATCGGCAGGTCGGGTCCGCATTTAAGCCATTCGTTTACACAATTGCTTTCAGTCACGGGCTGTTGCCGGGCGCTGCGATTAGCGACGGTCCGATTCGCCCTGGTGAAATAGACGGCGCAGGAACGTGGTCACCTGGAAATTCCGATGGAACGTACGGCGGGGTTTTTCCCTGCTCCTACGGTCTGATCCACTCACGCAACACCATGAGCGTGCGCGTTGGGCAATTCGCCGGGCTGGATGCTGTTCAAAAAGTCGCGAACACACTCGGGATTTCCCAAAGTGTTCCACACGGACCGGCCATCTACATCGGTTCGTTCGAGACGAACCTGAAAGATCTGACTGCTGCTTATTCTATTTTTCCAAACGCGGGAGTACGCAAGCAGGCTTACGTCATCGAGCGAATTGACGACGCGAACCACAAACCGATTTATCGAGCCGCGCATATCACAGCGCCGGCACTGGATCCGAGCGCAGCTTGGATGACCTCTCAATTGATGGAAGAAGTTTTGACGCGTGGAACCGCTGCCAATTCGCGGTCATTGGGTTTCCGGCTTCCAGCAGCTGGCAAAACCGGTACTACGAACGATTACAAAGATGCGTGGTTCCTCGGTTTCACGAGCACGCTGACCTGTGGTGTGTGGGTTGGGTTCGATCAACCGACGACAATTATTTCTCGTGGTTACGGCGCCGCGCTTGCGCTGCCGGTTTGGACACAGGTGATGAACAAGGCGGCACAACATTATCCAGCCGAGCCGTTGCAACCAACCATGCCGATCCAACGCGCAACGGTCTGTTCGATTTCGAATCAACTCGCCACCACGGGGTGCGTGTCGGCCGGGACCGCGTACGACATTGATTTACCTGCCGACAAGGTGCCAACAGGCGCTTGCCAGGTCCATGGTGGCCAACAGTGGCCCTTTGCTCAGCAGTTCCAGGGTTTGCCTGACAAAGCAGCAACTTTCCCAGGACGGTTGTTTAGGTCATTCCGGAAACTTTTCGGCGGACGCTAAACTCCGTCAGGATTGTTTGTTGCGCATCGCGCGCCTTTAATGAGCATTTTATCCATCGTCTTCGGAGAGCCCGGTCCACGATTGAGTTTCTCCCAATCTTCCCAGTTGTCGATATCGATCGCGCCCTCCGGAAACACAAATGGTGCAACACGCTCGGGATTTTGAAGGATGATCGATTTCGCGCCGGATTTGTTACCGAGTGAGAGCAATTCGTCAAATAGAGAGCGATCAAAAAGAGCAGGAACGCCGAAAGTCCCTTCATAGCTGCAGGCGACGATATCTCTCTCGGTTGCTTCATACGTTGCGATCAAGCGCTCAATGAGAACTGCATTCACCGCCGGCTGATCGCAAACAAACAGAATAGCGGCTTCAACATCCGGCGCGTGGTTAATCAAAGTCTGCACGCCGGTGTGAATCGAACTGCCGATTCCGCACTGCCAGTTTGCGTTTCGAACTTCTATCACATTCGCGCGCAGTAACTCGCGGTGAATTTTTTCGCTGTCGCTGCCGTTTACTACCACAACCGGCGAACAACCAGCTTCGCATGCCGCATCAACTATCGTGCGAACGAGTGTTTTACCGCGAAACAAGAGCAGTTGCTTCGAGAGCCCGAGCCGTGACGACTCGCCCGCAGCGAGGATAATTGCCGCTAGTTTGTGCATTCGTTAGGCAAATACTGCCCGTTTTATCGGCGCGCGGATCGATGTCTTACGATCGCGCAGCGATCCGCCAGAAGCAGCAGCAAATACACACTGAACCTCCGAGACGATTGCGAGGGCAATTTCGTCCGGCGTTTCGGCGCCAAGATCAAGGCCGGCAGGAGCAAAGAAGCCGGCATTGATAGTCACTCCCAGATCCAAGAGATCGCTCAGCAATTGGTTTCGCCGCTTCCATGGCCCAATCAGTCCGACGTAACGCAGGTCGAGCGGTAACAATTTTTGCAGCGCGGCGAAATCCCGCCCGTAGTTGTGCGACTTTACGATCGCTGCTGTCCATTGATCGGGTACGATCGATAATTCATTCGCACCGATCGTCTCCGGTATTTGCCAGCCTAACAATTGGCCTAACGAATGGAATGGTTTGCTGTCCAGTCCGTCGCCAAAGATGAACAGCCGAATTGGCGGATGAATTTGTTGCATAAGCTCGTGCTCATGGTCCTGCTCATGCTCGAATTCGACAATCCGCGTTCCGCTCTGATCGCCACGGAATCTGGTAATGGCGAGGCAACTCCGTCTCGTATCCAGATTCTGTGCAAGAGTTACAAGGAAATTCTCCGGCGCGCGCTCGACAAAAATGTCGATCTTACCCGCACAACCGAACCGTTTCCGCGTGTCGAAAGTCATCAGGATCGGTTGGCCGTTTCGCAAAACATCTCTCGCGCGCAAGGCTACTTCTTCTTCCAGGCAACCTGCGCTCAGTGACCCGACGATTTTGCCGTCTTCGCAAATCAAAAGTCGCGCGCCGGGGCGTCGATAACTGGAGCCTTCTGCGCGGACGAGCGTTGCAAGTACAAATTGTTCACCGCGGCGTTTCTTCCATTCCCATAGAATATCGTAGATGTCTTTCATCGACTCGCGATGGATCGCTGAACCATCCAGTGCGCTCCGCGAGGGCGTCGCACGCGGAATAGAATCGCAAATTTCATATCAGTTTATCCGGCGTGATGGGCAGATCGCGCACCCGTTTTCCGGTGGCGTTGAAGACTGCGTTCACTACGGCGGCCGGCGCGCCTACGATTCCGATTTCACCAATGCCGCGTGCGCCGAGATCGGGCATGTGCGGATCAGGCTCGTTGATGAAGTCGATGTCGAATCCCGGCGTGTCTGCGTGCACGACGACGTGGTAGTCTGCAAGATTAGGATTGACGATGCGGCCGGTGTTCTCATCGGGAATCGTTCCTTCCATCAGCGCCATGCTGAAACCAAACAACATCCCGCCCATAATCTGGCTGCGCGCCAGGCGCGGATTGATCATTCGTCCCATATCGTAAACGCCGACCGCGCGCTTCACCCGTACCTGGCCAAGAAGGTCGACCTGCACCTCGACGAAAACTGCGCCGTACGAAAAGAATGAAAACTTTTCGCGTTCCTCTCTGTTAGGTTCCGAATTGAACTCTACTTGAATTTGTTCCTGGCCCGAGCGCGCAAACAGATCACGCAGTTGCGTCGAATCGTTAGGCCAGCTTCCTGCCAAGTCGACGACTTTCTTCTTCAACTCGCGACAGGCACCCATGACGGCAGGGGCCACGCTCGACGTAAGCCACGAGCCGCCGTTATTTGGCGCGTCTGGAAATTGTGAGTCACCGAGTTCGAACCGTACCTTCTCGATTGGAATCCCCAGGGTATCCGATGCGAATTGCGACATCGTCGTGTAAGTTCCGGTGCCGATCTCGTGCGTAGCGCTACGGAAAGTTACCGTTCCGTCTTTGTTCAGAATCGCTGTCGCGCCGGCCTTTTGTTGACCGGCAGGATAAATTGCCGTTGCCATTCCGAAACCGATCTGCGACCCGTCGGCCGCAAGCATTCCACCTGGTTTTTTGCTTCGCTTCGACCAGCCGAACTTTTGCGCGCCGCGTTGATAGCACTCGCGCAGCTTCTTATTCGACCACGGTTTATTTTCGTATTCGTTGAATTCCGCGTAGTTGCTGACCCGAAATTCAACCGGATCGATATCGACCTTGTGGGCGAGCTCATCCAGGGCGCACTCCAGCGCAAAGACGCCAGGAGCTTCGCCCGGTGCGCGCATTGGGCAGGGCGTAGTCAAATTCAGCCTAACGAGTTTGTGTGAGACCTCGACGTTCGGACACGAATACAACATTCGCGACATGTTTCCGCATGGCTCGGTGTATTCGGAAACGGGCGAACAATGGGTCGTCGTCGCGTGGCGAAGGGCCATGAGTTTCCCAGCTTTATCCGCGCCGATTGAAAACTGCTGTTCTGTGTGCGCACGTTGCCCGGCAGAATCAAACATTTGTGGTCGTGTGAAGGTGAGCTTCACCGGTCGCTGAACAATTTGCGCGGCGGCCGCTGCGAGCAGGGTATGGCTCCATTGGAATCCTTTCGAGCCAAACGCGCCGCCGATGAACTTGCACACAATACGCACGTTTTCGCGCGGTAACGCGAACACGGTTGCCACGACCTTTTGCAACTGTTTGATGCCGCGGGTTGATTCGTGAATAAGCAATCGGTTCGGCGCCTCCCATTCGGCAGTCGTCGAAGTAGTCTCGATGGGATTGTGGTTTTGGATCGGCGTGGAATAAACGACATCAATCTTTTGCGCGGCGGTTGCGAGCGCGCCGTTCACATCGCCGCGTTTTGCCTGTAGCCTTTTGCGCGCAATAAATTTCTCGGGCTGCATCGGGTTCGCATCTGTCAGGCTAACGAGCGGCGGTTTCGCTTCGTATTGGACGCGTATTAAGGACGCAGCATGTGTCGCCTGTTCGAAGGTCTCGGCAACGACAATACCGAGATGCTGCCCGACCCAATAAACATTGTCATCCTGCAGCGGCACGCGCGATTCACCGGGCGCGCCGTTCTTCGTCAGCTCATCAGGATAGGACTTGAATCGGGGCGCATTTTCTCGGGTAAGAATGCCAATAACACCTGGCGCGGATTTCGCGGCGTCGAGATCAATCTTTACGA
>JBEDUS010000005.1:0-2596 GCA_040414975.1 Candidatus Udaeobacter sp. | reverse complement strand
TAGTCCTCGAACCATGCCGGCAGCAGCATGATAACAGTTGCGGCGTCTGACTAGATCGACAATCGACCATAATCGCGTTTGAAGGTCTTCACGAAGGCTTCGGCGATAGGTTCGATTCCGGCGAACGAACTGGAGTGAAGGATAGGTTGAAACCCATCGCGGTGTCGAGGGTGTTTTTGGCGATATAAGCCGAGCCGTTATCGGACAACCATCCGATGGCTTGCGGCATATTGCTGATCCCGAACCGACGCTCGATACAAGCGACACTCAGGTCACGGACCATCGCGCCGGAGATGCCCGCGATCGTAGCCGACCAGGCGATGATCTCTCGATCGCAGGCGTCGATCGCGAACAGTTCGCGAATGACCTCGCCGTTGCGGCAGGCAAGCTCGCAGTGATCGGAGCACCAGCGAACATTCGACCGGTAGCGCGATTACGATGCCGTCGTGCGTGCGCCCTGGCCTGGCGCCCAGTGTATCGTTCCAGGCGCAGTTCGGTGCCTGCATGATCGGCAGCACCACTTGGCATTGATATTGGGCTTGCTCGGCCGTTTGCCACCGTTCACCAGTCGCGTGATTAGCTTTACACGCGGTTTTTGAAGCCGTACAGACGTTTTTAGATCCCTGACACCGCAGCAGTGCTTTGTTGGTCAAGCGACGTGATGCGCCGTTGGAGTTGCGTTGGAGACCGCCGGCAAGTTCTGGCGGTCTGTGGAGAGCGGCAAGCCCCCGACCCTGTTTGGTGTTGAGCCGCGGAAGCCGTGCATTGAGGCGGCGCGCATACATGAGCAGAAGAGGCGCTAATTCGCTTGTGGCGCGAGAAGCGCGGGGACCTAATGCCAGATGACCTATCCGGCAAGCTCGATGGCGGCCACATTTGACGATCGCGTCCAGGAAAGCGAAGCTGTGTTTGAGGACAAGTTGATGTCCTCCGGTCGCGAGTACATATGTGCCGGTGCTGACCTTAAAGTGGCCATCGGAAAGGACGCCGACGCCGAGCTGCCGCACTTCGGTGTGGTTCTCGCTGACGTCGAAGCGCAGCGCGTTACCGCACAAATAAACGGTCAGATTTTGTGCTTGGCGCAATTCAGGTGCATATTCAGGGCCAATCGAGTTGGCGGGCTTACTTGCATAACTTGGCAAACGAAATGCGGTCCGCGGAACGGCTCCGGAATATCAGTTGGTTTGATGCCCCAATCAGAAGGCGAATATCCGCAGGGACCGATTTGGCATACCGCCTGCGCCCATACGGTTCCGGATCGTCTCGCGAGAATGGCCAGCCAGAATACGCGATCCCTTCGCGCATCCAGATCAAGCGAATCCGGGAGAGCGCATCGCCCAAACCAACGGTTCATCGTGCCACCGAAGTAACGGAGCCGGTGGACCCTCGGATCGCAGTACGTCCTTCCGATATTGCTGCCCGGCGTAAAGATCTTGCGTTGCAGTCTCGAGCTCAGTGCCGCACTGCTGACCCTCGGCAGGGAGGCAAAACCACTGGAATTTCTCAACCCCGGCTTCGTCGTGCTTTACTGAAGCGCAACCCAAAGCGGAATCGCGAGCGCGTCTGAGCCTGTCATCATCAGGCATGGCAAGTCGGTTCGGAGACGTTTTGCAGCCCGAGTCGATGCGCTGGGCGTAGACGTTTCGACCGATCCAAAGCACTTATAGTGTCCTCCGAAGCCATTGCACGCTATTCTTCCTCCAGGGAAGCGCCTCTATCGGATAACGCAACAAATTGCCATTGCTCGTGGTAGGCGCATGTTTCCGGGCGCCATCCCCACGGCGTTGGCTCGTCGGTGCGCACGACCTCCAAATGACATATGCCATCAAGCGTCTCGTAGACTTCACTCCCGGATCGCTCAGAAAGAAATGTGCCCAGCCAAAAGCGTCCGACGTTCAGCCGCAGCGCAGGGAACCGACATACCAGCAAAGTTTCGCCGGAAGATCTTCCAAAATTCACCCTTGGATAAAACGCAAACGCATGAATGATTGGCTGTTGAAACTGGTTGACAATCTTAAATGAAAAATACGGTTGAGACATTGGCTTGACGTGCCGAATCCAGAATTTTATCTCAAGCGGCTTGCCGAAACGGTGCACCCCGTTGCGATCGGACGTGAGGATTTCCACTCTCCTCACGTGAGGAGCGTCACTGTATTTACGCTTTTCGTCGCGAGCATAAGATGACCGCTTCTCACTTTTGGAAAGGTAAGCAGCGACTACATCGTCTACCGCGCCGCTAGCCGTTATTTGGCCGGACTCCAAGAGAACGGCGCGATCGGCCATATGGGTAATCGCAGCCAAATTGTGGCTTACTACAAGTACCGTGCGCCCGCCGGTTGCAATGTCCTTCATTCGTCCAACGCATTTTTCTTGAAATCTTGTATCGCCGACCGCTAGCACCTCATCCAAGATCAAGATCTCGGGCTCCAAATGAGCCGCGACTGCGAATGCGAGGCGCACGTACATGCCTGAGGAATACCGCTTAACCGGAGTATCAAGAAACTTTTCAACCTCTGCAAACGCGACGATCTCATCGAATTTCCTGCGCACTTCGCTTCGTTTCATTCCCAGGATAGCGCCGTTGAGAAAAATGTTT
>JBEDUS010000004.1:0-3373 GCA_040414975.1 Candidatus Udaeobacter sp. | reverse complement strand
TCACCTCCCTTCAACATCTAAATCCGCTTAATCCGCGTAATCCGCGGTCAAAACAAATCCTATCTGGATGGTGGGCATGGTACTGATCCGTAACTGCAAAAGACGCAGCAGTCACCCGTCTTCGGACGTAACTTTTCACCACAGTTTGGGCAATCGTAAAAGTATAAGCACGCATCCGACGGCATTTCTTCTTCGGCCCGATGTTCGCAGCGGGGGCAACGGATAATCGACCGCATGATTGGCAGTGTTTCGCCTGTTGATTCAGCCGTAGGCATCATATTCCTTTGCGACGTCTCAGAATCAGCTTTCATTTGGCAGCGGTCTCACCCCGCTCTCGACTGCTTCCTTGAAAATCTTGAGCTGCTCGGGATTCAGATATTTGGGCGCAATCTCGTCACCAATATCTTCCAAGCGACACGCTCGCTGTTCGCTTGGAGTCGTCGTGATGCGCTTACCGCTGGTCACACATTTGCTCCAGGAGTCGGCGAGATTATGCTGAAGCCCCTGGGCCTTGTCTTCCGGCAACGGCGTTTTTGCTTCTACTCTGCGAATTAATCTCGCCGCGATTATGCCAGCCTCTTCTTCACTAAGCCGATCCACGTCCGCACCGCGATACCAGCCTTTGCCGGCGAGGAAACTCTTCAGGGCTCCATCGCGAGATTCCCCTTGGATTTCCTTTGCATCATCAGTGAGCTTTTCGGCCACATTGCGCCGGGCCGCAGCGTCCGCTTCAGGCTTCCATACGACGGCAATTTGTGTACCGGGACGGTTTAACCAGGCCTCGGCTACGCCGCGCTCCCGCTCCAGTTGTAATAGAATCGGTTTCGAAGCAGACCCGCAACCGATCTTCGGTGCAGCCGGGCATTCCAACGAAACCTTGAACAAACTAATCCGATCCATACCGGTGTTGCTCACTTCTCCCGACCCGGCTTGCGCACTTTTACTGGTCGATGCAGGCAGCTCGCGCGGTAGTGTTGCGCGATAGCCAGTCGAGTTGATCGCGCGGACAAGCTGTTCCGGATTTGTTTTGACCGGAACATAATCGACCGTCGCTGTCTTCGTTGCGGCGCTGACACGCGCGGATTCGACCCCGTTGACGCTTTTGAGCGCATAGCGCACGCCGATTTCGCAGGTGGCGCAGCTCATTCCTTCCACTGGTATAACGATGCGCTGGAGATTGACATTTACGGGTGAGGTTGTGACTGCTGGTGAGCTGGCAAAGACGTAGCTGCTAACATTCAACGCGGCGAATCCTGCGACGACTGCCGAAGCGATTATCAGTGTCACTAAGCTGCTGCCGCGCCTGTCCGGGGCGCGACGCTCACATTCGTCGCGCGCTTGTTCGCGAAAGTGTTTTACCCAAGCCCAGACGAGAACTGCCATGGTCGCGATCGTAAAAAACCAGTGATATCTACCGATGAGCGTTCCGAAGGTCCCGAGGCCAAGCGCAACCAGTAACAACGGTCCCACGCAGCAAGTCGATCCTAAAACTGCGGAAAAGATTCCATAATATTTCGTTTTCATGCTCGCACCCTAGACCCTCTAGCAAAGTAGAGGGTCAACTCTTTTTTCAAAAAAAGTCTTACTTGTAACCACCTTGCTGTGTCGAGGCGAACGACGCCACGGCGCCGTGGCTACAACGCCTGCATTTTCAACATGGTCTCTACGGCAGGCGCTCGATGAGATCGCAAAATTCGCCCGCGCATTTGCGCTCGTTCGTGTTCTCCTTTCGCCACTCACCGAGCGCTCGTCGTAGTGCGCGGCGATACGCGCGCAACTGCACAAGACGCGCTTCGATTTCCTGAAAATGTTTCTCACCAAGCTCGACCACTCTGTGGCACGGCGCGCGTCGGTGTTTTTTCAGATCCAGAATTTGTTTTATCTCTTCGAGATTTAGTCCGAGCGACTGAGCTTTCTTTATGAATCGCACTCGACGAACCGCCTCCTGCGAGTAGAGCCGGTAATTCGCAGCTGAACGCTTCGGCTTTTCAAGTAATCCCAATCGTTCGTAGTAGTGCAACGTTTGGACGCCAACTCCGGATGCTTCGGCTACCGTCCCGACCGTTAATGAATCGGCATCAGTGATCATAAAGCGACAAGGCTTACCGAAGTTTAGATGGAACCAGCGCGCGTGGAATCAACGGCAGTTGTTGCTCAGTTTGGTCGGGCAGTTCACGTTTGCGCCAAATCACATAAATTACGGGGAAGATCAGCAGTTCGAGAATTGCCGAGGTAATAATGCCGCCGATCATGGGCGTGGCGATGCGTTTCATCACATCGGCGCCGGCTTGCAGCGTCGGCGACCACATGATCGGCAACAGGCCGAACAAAATGGCGCAAACCGTCATGATCTTTGGCCGGATTCGTTGCACAGCGCCTTCCATCACTGCCTCGTGCAAATCTTTCATGTTGTTCATTCGCCACTCGGCTTTGAACCTGTCCCAGGCGTGATCGAGATAGAGCAGCATGACCACTCCGGTCTCGGCACTGACGCCAGCAAGCGCGATGAGTCCAACCCAGACCGCGACGCTCATGTTATAGCCGAGAAGCCAAAGTAGCCAAAACGCACCAATGAGCGAGAACGGGACGGTAATCAGAACGATAAGAGTCCTGATCACCGACCGAGTGCTAAAGTGCAAAAGCACGAAGATGATCAGCAGCGTGAATGGCACGACAATCTTCAGCCGCTGCAACGCTTCCTGCAGGTATTGGAATTGTCCGGCCCACTCGACGTAATAGCCCGGCGGGTACTGGATGCGTTGACTGAGATATTGCGACGCCTTACGCACATAGCCTGCGATGTCGCTGGTAGTGATGTCCACGAAGACGAACCCAACAAGCTTACCGTTCTCGCTGCGGACTGACGGCGGTCCGGTTTTGTAATGGATATCGGCCAACATGGAGATTGGGACTTGTGCGCCAGTGGGCGTAGGAACAAGCACGCGTTTGAGCGCGTCGAGGTCCTCGCGGAAGTCGCGTGCGTAACGCGTGTTGACCGGATACCGTTCGCGGCCTTCCACGGTAGTGGTGATATTCTTGCCGCCAATGGCCGATTCGATGATGTCGTTTACGTCGCCGACTTTAAGTCCGTAACGCGCGGCTGCTTCACGATTCACTTTGAAATCGAGAAAATATCCGCCTACGGTGCGCTCGGCGAACGCGCTCCGCGTATTTTGCAAACCAGCGAGTACCTTTTCAATCTGGACGCCAAGTTTTTGAATTTCGTCTAAATCAGGACCGAATACTTTGACTCCGAGCATGCTCCGAAATCCGGTAGTCAGCATTTCAGTGCGCGTCTGGATTGGCATCCAGAAAATGTTCGCCATGCCCGGCGTTTTGATCTTCGCATTTACTTCAGCGAGGAGTTTTTCCC
>JBEDUS010000003.1:0-6112 GCA_040414975.1 Candidatus Udaeobacter sp. | reverse complement strand
GGTTGTGATGATCGACGTTACATCTCCGGAAGCAGTTCGGAGCGTAAGTTCTGAGACTACGTTGTCAGAAACAATTGTCCTAATCGTGCCCGGTATTCGGTTTCGTATGCTCGTACTCATGGGGATCAAGATTCAATCACAGAGCGCCGCGCGTCGTAAAGCGTCCTGTGCACGTTAATAGATCGTCCAAACGTATCAAAGGCCGCGGACAGCATCAGCTTCGATTGCAAGTAGAATGAACGCTGCCAAGGTGACGCCCGGAAGCAGCGAAAAAGTTTCTTGATCCCTGCTGATGGGCATGACGTCAGAGGAGCGCAAACAGTTACCAAGTTGGCTGCTGAAGTTTGCTGGCAATGAAGCAGCTAAGCCAGCAGGACAAAAGGGGGTTTGAAACGGATTCTGCGCAATCCTGATTGGCAGTATCAGAAATCAAGTAACCCAAAACGCTCTGTGAAGCCCGTGCGCTGACCGAAGCCAACCGAGAACCTCTTAAGGTTGCTGGATGAGTTTAGCCTTCTGTCAATCGGAGCGGTTGATTCTGGTTTTTGCTGGAAGCTGGTTCGCAGCCTAATGTAAAGTGGGTGCTCCTGAGCGTTCATTGGAAGTGAATAAAAGTTCCCTTTTGATACGATAATGCAGCAAACCAGACCAGCCGCATTTGCACAACTCCAAGTGGTCGCTCGGTTTTTGCATCCACGCTCGGAAACCATCCTCTCCACAAACGGTGTTAATTGTGTGTGGAATATGGTTGTGAACCAGCACGTAGCCTGTTGGAATTGCTGCAGGAATTGTCTCTAGTTCAAGCACACGCAACGCTTCCTTCATTTTCCGTTTCAATTGCCTCCGCATAGAGGGAAGTATCCCTGAAAAGGCGGCAGGACGGCAAGCCCGTTCATGGCTCTTTGAAATCGCCCGTGTGCTCGTGCGTTCCCCGATCACATTTACGAAGTCCTCCTGCAGTCCCCAATTTTAGTGAGAAAGCGCCCCACGGCGTGCGTCACGGCCTGGCGGAGGGGTAGGTCGGCTTTGCGGATTCAGGCTTGAGCAAACAATTCTTTTTTAGGTTTCCCTCGCGCGCATGCGCGCGTAGGGGCTGTTGCGAAAGACCCCTCAGCTCAGTCTGGCGCATCGGAACGGCGAGCGGTTGCCTCAAGCGATTGCTTACGCGGCTCAGCGTTCGCAAGATTTTGCAGGCGACCGCACTCGTCGAGAATCATCTGCTGATCGCGCCTGAGAGAATCAATCCGGTCGTCGCGTCGTCGCACTATGCCACCGTAGAACACGCACACGACAGCGAAGTAAATGATGACCAGCACCAAGAAGCCGCGATTGGAAACCAGCGCGAGGATGTGCTGAAGAGACGGCTGCGTCAGCACGTCTGCAGCGCGATAGAACGCGTTTCGCCACGCAGTAGCTGCCCAGAACAGTAAAGGAACGCCCATGAAGTAGAAGGCGAGCTTGTATGGGCTATCACCCGGCACCTTCTCAAAGTGAAGCCAGCCGACGAGCGCGAGCACCTTGGCATAGTATTCATCGGCGACGGCGTTTCTGCGTTTGGTCGGCGAGCGCCGGTGGACGTGTTCCGGCTTGTCGGCGATGATCGCCGCAATCCGCGCTTTGAAATCCTCGGTGCTTTCGACTGCTCGCTTGATCGTGCACTACGGGCGAGCGCGCATTGTGCGTAATCGCGGCGCGCACTGCAAGCACCGAAAACCGAGGGCGCGCCGCCGCAATATTGGATACCCCGGCCCAGCCCAAACGCGGAAATTGAGCCGCGCAGCCCCGGCACCGGCGATTTTAGGACCGCGCTTTGAGCCCAACTGGAAATCTCATACCGCATCTCATACTGCGGGTATGAATTTGCGCATAATGTGAGCGCGCGTGAATTGCACCCGTTTTACGATGGAATCACTATGAAAATGCCCGTTTACGAGGGCAAAAATGATGCAGGCGAAAAGCGGTTAAACTTCTCCCGAACCAGGCGCTCTACCAAGCTGAGCCACAGCCCGAAAGGATTCGCCGCATGCGCGTTTCGACCTCCAGTAGAGCACGAGCGGCAAAACCTTAGGATAGATAGAGCACCTGATCGTTAATCAGACCGAAATCCTAGGCGGTGGGAGTCTCCCGAATGGGGTCACGCTCGTCGCGACTCGGATCGGAAAAGTGTCCAAGAAGTGTCCAAGCGGCGATAAAAACAGCTATAATAGAGGATATTTTTATTAATATAACTAACTTGATATAAAATGCTTATAATCATCGCGCCCGAAGAGATTCGAACTCCTAACCTTCTGATCCGTAGTCAGATGCTCTATCCAGTTGAGCTACGGGCGCAAAAAACCGTTTTTACCTATGAAAATCCGTGCAAATACAGCAGTTTGGTGTTGTTTCAGAACCGAAAAATTCCGTAGCAAAATCCGTTGCATAAATCTCGCGACTTTTGTAGTTTTCTGGCCTCGTCGACTTCTGTTTCATGTGCATGGACGAAAATTCTACCTAGCGCCGCCGCGGCGGCCGGGAGGGCCTTATTATATTCGTTTCGAACCGCCGTCAAACTCTCGAAGGCGCGTACACGTTGTTCATCGCTCTTTGCGAACCAATGTGATAGCAGCGGCAAAAGCTCGCGCAAAGCTGATCATCGAGCCGATCCTTAATGGACAATGGGAATCTGCCGAAAAATTAAAGAGCAGGTCAGGCTATGCGACGATTGGCGAGGTGCTTTAAACGATACCAAGCAGGCTCAAGTGATCGAACCAATACCGTCCGCAATAACAGTAGTGCCCTTCGACTGATCGTCCGCACAGTGCATGGCGTCGATCCCGACAGACAGACTTCGTCTGTGCTTACAGCTGAGCTGATCCGACAGTTTGAGCGCATTAAGATGGCTGCTGCAAAAACTGAACCAGAGCGGCGTCGGGCGCGCGCCTCAATTCGTAGTTACGTTGTACAAGGCCGATCGGTAGTCGCATCGCGAAAAATGCGGTTTTACGAAGAGCTAAATCTGCCGGACCTGAACGGTTTCCGAAATGAAAGAGTCCAAATGCCAAAGCGAACAAAGCCGCGCGCACTGAATACCGGCGTCATTGCAGCAATCAACGCCGCTGCGCCGAAATTGGCGGCCAGTGATCCGGCAGTATATGTCGCGTTCTTGCTTTTCTCCCGCCTCGGTCTGTGCAACGTGGAGATAAAAAACGCGCGTTGACTAGCGACAGCTCCGCCGCAGACCGTTTCGGTGCCGTACGGTAGCATTGAACCTGAAATCGTATCCGACACAGAAGCTTTACTAGTTCCGCGGATGGGCCGGGTCCGTATCGGAAAACCGAACCAATATCGTCGATCACGTCACTCAAAGGTCGTAGGCGACCAAGCGGAGCGAGTTGTTTTCGAAATGCTTGAGAAGACTCTTTCGCCACGTGAACGAAGCTCGTTGCGCTGGATTGCAAAAGAGCGAGAACAACCCGGGTGGGACCTGCAGTACGGGGAGGATCCCAATGTAACTGCAATCGAGGTGAAAGGAACAACAGGTGCGAAGTTTCCGACCCTAGAGATCACCTCAAATGAATGGATAGCAGCGGAAGCTTTGAGGGAGCGCTATTGGCTCTATTTGGTGGCTGATTGTCTCAGCCTACGTCCGCGGATCCAGAAGCTTCAGGACCCGTTCGGAAAGGTGAGCGCGGGAACGTATTCGGTTGCACCGCTTGTCTGGCGGTTCTCGCTGTAGCCCGATTGAGAGCTATTTTCCCATCCCCGCGCACATTGTTTGTTTGTTCACAGGTGCACTGCAGCTGACTTTGAATCAGCTGGTCCGCAGATTCGATTTCGTGTCAGGCACCACGGCTTTTTTGGGAAACCGAAGCAGTATCATCTGATTTGGAATCAGTTTCCCAGGATCTGCTCGAAACTCCGACGCGAGATCGACTCAAGGCTTCCAGTCAACCGCGTGCTCTTTGAGGTAGGCGTCCACGGCGCTGCCTATGGTTGGATAGAAGTTTGCGGCACCGAACCGTTCGAATAGCTCGAAGCGTCTCAACTTGTCCTTGACTGGATCTTTCATTTCAGCGAACCGCAGCTCGATGCTGGATTCGGTCAGGGTGTGCTCGAGCTCGGCGAGCATGTCAGCAGAAGTCACGTCAATGCTAGTAACGGGCTCGGCCGTGACGATGATTCGCCGCACCGGAGTCGGCGATTCTGCGATGGCCTCGAGGACGCGCTGATGGAAAAGCTCGGCGTTAGCGAAAAAGAGAGGTGCGTCCCAACGAAAGAGCACCAGTCTAGGGATGCGGCGCGCAGCGGGATAGCGCTTGATGTCGTGGTAGCCTCGAACACCATCGACTCGACCGAGCACTGCATAGTGTGGCCGCCAGCCGTCCCACAGGAACTCGATCACCGCAATGACAATCGCGATGCCAATGCCAGGAATTACACCGAATACGGCGACGCCGACGAAGCAGACAATGGACAGCCAGAATTCCCATTGCTGGATGCGAAGAATGCGACGCAGGTCTGCGAATTCGAACAAGCCGATTGCTGAGGCAATCACGACCGCAGCGAGCGCGCTGCTAGGCAAATCCTTCAGCAGGTTGGGTGCGAACACCAGAAGGAGCGCGACCGCGACGGCGCCTACCACACCCGCGAGTTGCGTTTTCGCTCCGGCCGCTTCGGCGACCGGTGTACGTGATGAGCTGCTGCTGATCGGAAATCCCTGAAAAAAGCCCGCGGCGAGATTGGCAGCGCCCAGGCCGATCATTTCCTGGTTCGGATCGACCGGCATATGGGTCTTGGCGGCGTAGGTCCGCGACAAGACGCTCGTGTCCGCAAACGCCACCATGGCGACAGCGCATCCACCTATGATGACTTCGGAGAGGTAAGAAAAACTGATCCTTGGCAAAGCAAACGAAGGCAATCCTTGCGGCAGCGGACCGAGAACCTTCACGCCGGCGCTAACGTCGAGGTTCATTATACCGACCACGACAGTCGCGGCGACCACCGCGAGTAGGAGGCCCGGGATGCGCTTGTACGGCTTCAGGAAAAGGATTGCGGCGAGTGTGCCGGCGCCGACCGCGAATGCGGTCCAGTTCGCCTGACCGGCGACGGTGCCTTTGGCGATACTAACGATGTCCCGCAATGGGCCGGCGCTTTTGATCGAGAAACCGAGGAGCTTCGGCAACTGGTTGATCAGCACTGTCAGCGCGATCCCGTTCATGTAGCCGTAGCGGATCGGCTTGGAGAGCAGCTCCGTGACGAAGCCGAGACGCAACATACCTATCAGGGCGCACACCAGACCCGACACTAACGCCATCATGCTCGCGACGGCTACCGCACGCGTGGGATCGCCACCCGAGAGAGGGAGCACGACCGCGAGAATCACGGCGGCGAGAGACGAATCCGGCCCCAGCACCAAAATGCGGCTGGGACCAAAGAGCGCGTACGCCAGTAAGGGTACGATCGTGGCATACAACCCATAAATTCCGGGGACGCCCGAAGCCAGCGCGTAGGCGATACCGACCGGCACCAGCATCGTAGTCAGCACCAGCCCAGCCATCAGATCGCCCGCAAACCAAGCGGGTTGATAGTAGCTCAGGATCTGCAGTCCCGGCAGCCAACGCTTCCAGCGGTTCATGGTTGAGTAGTTCTTGTTCGACTTCGCGGTTATCCAAATCGTCGTGTTGGTGCAAGCAGTTACTTACCAATACGCATGTCACGGCCGGATATGCTATCATGTCCGCTGGTGACCGCCGGGAATTATTGAACCTTTGGGCATATGCCCGTGCCCGACCATGCGGCACCGAAGAGAAGAAAACGGTTGTGGCTTCGGCAACCGTTTTCAGGCGGTTCCGGCCGGCGGCAACAGGTAGAGAGCGATTGCAAAGATCAGGTAAACCATGATTGCAAGCACGCCGACGAACCAGGCCGAACGTCCGGAAGTTGTCGCAAGGGATGCTGTGAGCGTGGCAAACAAGATCATCGCGACTGCGCCGGGCCAGAAGGGCAAATCCATTGGCGCGGGGCCAATTACGTAACTCAGCAACACCAGGACCGGCGCTACGAAAAGCGCAATTTGCGCGGCGCTCCCCAGTGCGATGCCCACGCTCAAATCGAGATGATTTTTCTGCGC
>JBEDUS010000002.1:0-6707 GCA_040414975.1 Candidatus Udaeobacter sp. | reverse complement strand
TCAGTCGCAAACGTTTACTGGAGCAAACCTACTCACGTTTTTGCTGTACAGTGCGCTAGGCGGCACGTTTTTCTTCCTTCCGCTCAATCTGATCCAAGTCCAGCGCTACTCCGCCACCGCAGCGGGGGCAGCTTTCCTGCCGTTTATCTTAATCATTTTTCTTCTGTCGCGCTGGGCGGGCGGGCTCGTCGAAAAGTACGGATCGAAAATCCCACTGATCATCGGTCCTTTAATCGCCGCGTTTGGCTTCGCGCTTTTTATGTTGCCAGGTGCGAACGCCGGTTACTGGCAGAGTTTTTTCCCTGCAATCGTTGTGCTTGGAACAGGAATGGCCGTAAGTGTCGCGCCCCTTACGACGACCGTTATGAATTCGGTTGTGCAGAATCGGGTCGGCGTTGCCTCTGGTGTGAACAACGCGGTCGCAAGAGGAGCTGGCCTGCTCGCGATCGCCGTCCTTGGAATCGTCATGCTTCACTCATTTGATCACGCGATGGATCGGCGATTGGCCGACGGGAATGTGCCGCCTGCAACGCAGCAATCACTGAAGGCTCAACGCTCTAAACTCGCAGCCGTCTCCCTTCCTGAGGATTTGGATCAGGCGACCAAACAAACGATTGCGGACGCAATCGGTGAGTCGTTCGTGAATGCTTTCAGACTAATCATGACAATTGGAGCAATGCTGGCTGTCGTTAGTGCGATTGTCGCGTGGCTTCTCATTGGAACACCGGCACAAAAAGGGTATTCGCGCTCTCCAAAAATTTTCGCGAATTAAATCCATTTGTTTAGGGTGTGATGCGTATGGAGAAAAAAATTTCCGGACTTCATCACGTGACCGCGATCGCCAGCGATCCACAGCGAAACCTGGACTTCTACGTGGGACTTCTCGGCCTTCGCTTCGTAAAACGCACAGTTAATTTCGATGATCCCGGAACGTATCATTTCTATTTTGGCGATCGACGCGGAACGCCCGGTACGATCCTGACATTTTTTCCTTGGCCCGGTATTCGGCGCGGGATTCGTGGCACCGGCCAAATCGAGGCGACGGCGTTCGCAATTTCACCGAAGTCGGTTGGATATTGGCTCGAGCGTTTGAAACAGCAGCAAGTCGCGGCGGAAAGGACGGCGTCGCGTTTCGGAGAAGACGTGATTCGGTTCGTTGATCCCGACGGGCTCTTGCTCGAACTGATCGCGTCAAATTCGCTCGCCTCGGTTGAGTCGTGGCTAGACAGCTCAGTTCCTCCGGAACATGCGCTTCGTGGATTCCACAGTGTGTCGGCTGCTTTGGAAGGTTACGAAAAGACGGCGCGTTTGCTCACTGACACATTCGGTTACCGGTTGGTAGACGAATCGGGAAACCGCTTTCGGTTCGCATCACACGACGATAGCGCGCCGGGCCGAATCATCGATCTGCTGTGCCTGCCAGATACAGGCATCGGGCGTGTGGCCGCCGGATCTGTGCACCACATCGCGTTTCGCGCGCACGACGAACAAGAACAACTACAATGGCGCGAACAGCTCGTAGAACTTAGCTACAACGCTACACCGGTAATCGATCGCACTTATTTTCATTCGATCTATTTCCGCGAACCCGGTAGTGTACTCTTCGAAATCGCAACCGAACCTCCCGGTTTTACCTTGGATGAAACAATCGATGAACTCGGAACCACACTACGTGTCCCGCCATGGCTCGAATCCGCACGCTCGCAAATTGAGAAAATTCTGCCGGCAATCCAAGTGCCGCATAAACAATGAGGCCGCAGCCGGATTTTCTTCACGAATTCGTTCGGGGTAACTCGACCCGAACGCTTTTACTCTTGCACGGTACCGGTGGAAACGAGCGCGATCTCATACCGCTCGGACGCGAGCTCGATCCAAACGCTTCTTTGCTTAGCCCGCGCGGAAAAATCCTGGAGAACGGAATGCCGCGATTTTTTCGACGGCTGGCTGAACGCGTATTCGATTTAGAGGATTTGAAGACGCGAACGATCGAACTGGCCGATTTCGTCTCCTCGGCAGCGCGCCATTACGACCTTGCCGCGGACCGGATTGTTGCGGTCGGTTATTCCAATGGTGCTAACATCGCCGCAAGCATGTTGTTGCTTCGCCCGGAAATTATGCGCGCGGCGATCCTGTTTCGCGCGATGCTGCCGCTGATTCCGGACAACTTGCCCGACCTTTCGTCTGCGCATGTTTGGATCGGCGCGGGTGATCAGGATCCCGTTGTTCCCGCGTCCGAGACAAAGCACCTGGCAGAGCTTCTTCGCAAAGCAGGCGCAGACGTGACGATTCGTTTCGCAAAGGCAGGGCACGGGCTAACCAATGATGACTTAGAAGCAGCGCACCGTTGGCTTGGAGAACTCAAGTCATAGGTTTGCGAGGATGAAAACGACGCGGCTCGAGGCCTTCAGCGACGGAGTCCTCGCCATTATCATCACGATCATGGTGCTCGAACTCAAGGTGCCGCATACGGCTGACTTTGCCGCGTTGAAACCAGTGTTGCCGGTATTGTTGAGTTACGTGCTCAGTTTCATTTATCTCGGCATTTATTGGAACAACCATCATCATTTGTTCCAGGCCACGGAGCAGGTCAGCGGCGGGATTCTCTGGGCCAACCTTCATCTCTTATTCTGGTTGTCGCTGTTTCCTTTTACGACGGCATGGATGGGTGAAAACCATCTTGCAGCTATACCGACCGCTATTTATGGCTTCGTGCTATTAATGGCAGCGATCGCCTACCAGCTTCTCGAGCATACCATCGTTGCTAGAGAAGGCCGCCAATCGCTTCTCGCCCGTGCTATTGGCAAAGATTGGAAGGGCAAATTCTCACCTGTGCTTTACCTCGCCGCAATCCCGCTCGCGTTTGTGAGCTCTTGGATCGCCAGCGCACTGTACGTGTTCGCGGCGCTCCTTTGGTTAATTCCTGATCCTCGGATCGAGCGAGAGATGGAAAAGTGTGAAGAGTAATCAAGAAGGAATCCGGTCCCATGATCAATCGCAACACTCACCGATGAATCCACCTGAGAATTCAATGGCATTTGGCGCGCCTGGAATCGAGCCACGCTGGACTTCGAGCGCCAAAGAAGGCGTGGGAACAGCATACCATACCAGTTGCCGTGTTTGGTTCACGCTGAGCCATGGCATTGTGAACGAGATTTACTATCCACATGTCGATCAACCGAACACGCGCGACTTTCAGTTTCTCATCAGTGACGGAGAGACGTTTTGCCACGAAGAAAAACGCGACCTGACTCACGCGATCGATTACCCGGAGCGCGATTGTCTTCTTTACCGCCTCACAAATTCGGAACCGACCGGCCGTTATCGTGTCGTAAAATATCTCTTGACCGATCCACATCAGTCGGTGTTGCTTGTTCGCACCAAAGTAGAAGTGCTGGACGAATCGCTGCGTGGAAAGCTGCGACTCTACGCATTGCTCGCTCCTCACATCGCCGGCTTTGGCGCGGGCAATTCTGGCTGGTGCTGTGACGTGGGCGGCATCCAGCTCATCCGCGCTCAGCGTGAAGACGTTCATCTTATCATGGCGTGCAACACTGGCTTCTCTCGTCGCTCAGTCGGGTATGTCGGTTTCAGCGACGGTTGGCAGGATCTGATGGACAATTTCAAAATGGATTGGCAGTTTCGGGCGGCCGAGAACGGCAATATTGCGTTGACCGGGGAAATCAATCTCCCCGGTACCCAAGAGTTCACGATGGCCGTGGCGTTTGGCCGTAGCTACCAGAGCACTACCGCGAAATTGTTCCAATCGATGGCCGAGCCGTTCGAGTCACATCATGAGGCGTATGTCCGCCAATGGCAGCGCGCGGTCGTGAATCCAAGATTCGACTTCACCGCGAGCACGTCCGACGACGGGGGAATGTATCGACTAAGCCGTTGTGTGCTGCTGGCACATGAAGACAAGGTGTTTCAAGGCGCGATTGTTGCATCGATGAGCATCCCCTGGGGTGAGACCAAGGGCGACAACGATCTCGGAGGTTATCATCTGGTTTGGACCCGTGACCTGGTGCAAAGCGCGACGGCGCTCCTTGCCACGGGCCAGACGAGCACGCCGTTGCGGGCATTGATCTGGCTGGCAGCCATTCAGCGGCCGGATGGTAGTTTTCCTCAGAACAGTTGGATCGACGGCACTGCTTACTGGTCTGGCCAGCAACTCGACCAGATTGCTGCACCAATACTTCTGGCATGGCGCTTGCACAAACAAGATGCGCTTGGTCTGTTTCATCCGCGTACGATGATTGTGCGCGCTGCAGCGCACTTGATTCTACAAGGGCCGGTGACCAGTCAGGATCGATGGGAAGAAAACGCCGGTTACTCGCCATCGACACTCGCCACCGTGATAGCAGCCCTCGTCTGCGCGGCGCAGTGGGCCACCGAATACGACCAAACTGCAACTGCGGAGTTCGTTTTTGCGTACGCTGACTGGCTGGCGGCGCACGTCGAAGAATGGACCGTTACAACCCAAGGCCAGCTCGTCCCAGGATTACCTCGTCACTACATTCGCATCAATCCAACCGACCCTAACGCGCCTGATCCTCACCCCGATCCAAATAAAACGATGATTCAACTGACAAATGGCGGCGGTCTGCATGCAGCGCGAAATGTGGTCAGCGGCGATTTCTTGCACCTGGTGCGATTCGGAATTCGCGACGCAAACGATCCAATCATTCGCGACTCCATCGAAGTCATCGATCGCGTGCTCAAACATGATCTGCCACAGGGCCCGTGCTGGCGTCGATACAATGGCGATGGCTATGGACAGAAAGATGACGGTGCTGCTTTCGACGGAACCGGCGTCGGACGTTGCTGGCCGATCTTGACGGGAGAACGCGGTCATTACGAACTGGCGGCGGGGCGCGATCCAATGCCGTTCATCAAGGCCATAGAGAATTTTGCGAATCAGGGCGGCATGATCACTGAACAGTTATGGGACGGTCCTGACTTGCCGGAGGCCCACATGAAACGCGGCTATCCAACCGGCGCGGCAATGCCGCTTTGTTGGTCGCACGCCGAATACATTGCTCTCGTGCGCAGCTGCCATGACGGCGTTTGTCTTGACTGCGTCGGACCGGCATTCCAGCGGTACGTGCTGAACCCGGTGCAGAGCGAGTACGAGATCTGGACTCTGCGCTATCCTCTACAGCGCGTGTCTCGCGGAAAAATTGTACGAATCATACTTGCTGCTCAGGCAACCGTCGTTTGGTCAACCGATGGTGGAGCAAGCACAAATCTGTTGGACACAATTCATGAGAGCAGACTGAACCTATGGTTCGCAGATTTTCCGACCGCAGATTGGCCAGCCGATTCAACGCTCACGTTTACATTCTTTTGGAAGCGCGATCTGCGTTGGGAAGGTCGCGACTGGCAGGTGGAGATTTTAGAAACGTAATTGTAACCGGCGAATCTTTACAAATCATCCTAGCTCCCCGCCAACGCGGTGACTGCGCCAGCGTGCTACTCGATAGATCAACGGTCCCACAGCAATTGCCGCAGCAGTGCCAAGAACAGCTGGTAACCCGTATTCACCGTCAGCAACCGAAACGCCGATCACCCCGATCAGCACAATCATCGGCAGCGCGGTGAGAGCTGTCACACCGGTGCGATCAAGCGGAATTCGAAAGGCGCCGCGCAGTGACGGCTCGATCTTCCGAAGTCGAACCAGCGCACCGAACTCGAGGAAAAGCGCAACCGAATAAAGCAGCACATCAGCAATGACCAGTTTGCTGAAGCTAACGAGAGCAAAACAAGAGTAAAAAACTGCTGACACAATCACGGCGATGCGCGGAGTGCCCCGTGCGTCGAGCCTTGCCAGGTGTTGCGGGAGTAGGCCATCGCTCGCGAGGACGAACGGAATTCGCGAGTAACCAAGTAGAAGAGCGTTGAACAGCGCGAGCGCGCTGATCATTCCACCCAGTGCAATCCAAATTGCAATAAATCCGCCGATCCTTCCTGCAGCCGACGCGGCGATCTGCGGCCATCCGCTTTCGGTCCACATGGTCCAATTGGTTGCGCCAAGCGTAGTCAGCAAGGGCACAAAGTAGCCGATTGTGACGAACGGCAGCGCGAAGGTGAGAGCGCGCGGATAGGTGCGCGACGCATCTTTCACTTCGCCCTGCGCGGTCGAGGGGTTGTCCCAGCCGATGTAGTTCCAAAGTGCGATCGAGACGCCGACCGCCAAGCCGCCGAGTCCGTGCGTGTGCTCAGAGGCAAACGGTTGCCATGGAGCATGAGTGATGCGCGATGCGCTGGCAATCGATAACACGAGAAAACCGAGCATCACGAAGGCGCCGGCAACGATCGACACCACACCGACACGCACCGAACCGCGGAGATTGATGCCCGTCGCAATCCAAATCACGGACAGGGAGACGAGCCACTCGATTCGCGCGTCCAAGCTGGGCATGAAGTAACGCAAATATTGATTGAACAACACCGGATAGATCGCCATGTCTACCAGCGAGTACACCCACGTCAGCCAACCATTTTGAAACGCCCAGAAGCGGCCGAACGCGCGCTCAACCCAGCGATAATAACCACCTTCTTCCGGCATCATGCTGGCGAGCTCGCCTACGATGAGCGCTTCTGGCACGGACCAAATCAGTGGGACCAATAGCAAAATCAGCAGGCCGAGACCAGGCCCCACAAGATGGATCAGCGTTTCGGTTGTGTATGGCCCTCCTGATGTGGAGAAG
>JBEDUS010000001.1:0-4225 GCA_040414975.1 Candidatus Udaeobacter sp. | reverse complement strand
AAATTGCGACACTGTGTCGCTGATTCTGCGAAAAACATCATCGATGGAGAGAATAGAATCACCACCGCCGACTGCCTGGAGCAGATCTCGCAAAATCTCCCAGTCGTCGCGCGCGTTACCTGGCGGGCGCACAGCGCGATTTAATCGTTGCAGTCGCCCTTTGCCGTTGACCATGGAGCCGCGTTTTTCCGCGAAGCCGCACGCGGGCAGAATGACGGTCGCCTTTTCGGTCGCCTCATTCGACAGAGTATTCATCATGATCAACCCGGGGAGCTGCGCGAGTTGTTCAACGGGTATGCCCAAATGCATGGCGTTTTCCTTCAAAATCAGCAGCGCCTTGATTTTTCCGGATTTCACCGCATCGGCGATGGCAAGCAGGTTTGCGCCCGGTTCAGACTTCGATCCCAGAATGAGTCGTGCTCCGTTGGTATTCGGGTTGCGGTCTCCGCTGAGCAGGATGTCATCACCGGGCTCGCGGCGTGGGACGATGTCGATCCACTCCGCACCTAACGACTTCGCCAATTGTGTGCTGAGCCAAAGCTCTTCGTTCGTCATGCGCCCGGAAGCGATGACAGCAACTTCGGAACCGGAGAACTGTTTTACCTGCAGCGCCGCCTGTGCAATTGCAGTGGACCAGTCGGTATAGACGAGTTGTCCTTGCAAACGAATCTGGGGCTCGAGCAAACGGTCTTCGGCTTGGAGATACTTGAAATTGAGTCGTCCGTAATCGCACATCCAGGATGAGTTGACATGGTCATTCTCGCGCGGGGTCTGCCTGTAGATCACGTCCTCTCGTGTGCCGATAATCGTGTTGCAGCCCGTCGCGCAACTGGTGCAGATGCTTTTGGTTTCCTTCAGGAACCAGACGCGCATCTTGAAACGAAAGTCGGTGGAAGTGAGTGCGCCGACCGGACAAATATCGACTGTGTTAAGCGAATAATTATTTTCCAACCGCTTTTCCGGATGCGCCGTCAGCACTGTATAGCTGCCGCGATCGACAAATCCGAGCACATCATCGTGCGCGACCTCCTGGCAGAAACGAATGCAGCGCGAGCAGAGAATGCAGCGTTCATCGTCAAGCGTGACGTGCGGCCCAAGCACGACGTTTTTCGGTTTCTTGACTTTGTGTTCGAGAAAGCGCGATTTGCTCATGCCGAAATCGACGCTGAACTCCTGTAACCGGCATTCGCCAGCCTGATCGCAGATCGGACAATCAAGCGGATGATTAATGAGCAGGAATTCCATCACGCCGCGCTGGCATTCCTTCACCAGAGGAGAGTTGGTTCGCACGCCCATCCCCTCGGCGATGTCCTGCGCGCAGGAGATTTGAGGTCGATGCATCCAGTTGATGATTGGCTTGTTGTCAGGGCCGAGCTCCGGTTTGCGATCTGGTCCAAGTCTTGGAAATCCCATCTCGATCAGACACATCCGGCAATTGCCCGGCGAACTCAGCTTTTTGTGATAGCAATAGCGCGGCACGTAACTGCCGGCTTGTTCGCACGCCTCGATCACACGCATGCCTTTTGGAAACTGATGCCAGGCGCCGTCAATCTGGACGTTCAGGAGCTTTAGAGCTGGATCGGACATTATCTTTTCGTACGCGTTTTGAGGTTAAATCGTGCCCGCGGCGCCAGCTTTTTCCCAACCCGGGTCGTGCGCCATGGGAATTGTAGGAATTGTTTCCTCTTCAATGAGCTCTTCTGGAGTGTATTCGGGCGGCAGCGGTGGCGGCATCGGTTTCTGCGCGCGCGCGGCGAACTCGTCTGGAAATTTCTGCACAAAGCTTTGGGTTGGCCAGGCGCATGCCTCGCCAAACGCGCAGATGGTGCGCCCCGCGATATTGTCACCAATCGTCTTTAGCGTGTTTGGATCTTCTGTTACACCGCCGCCGCGTAACATCCGGTCCGTGATTTTCTTCATCCAAAGAGAACCTTCCCGACACGGCGTGCACTGACCACAGCTTTCATGTGCATAGAATCCGTTGATGTTATTGAGCACCCAAACCGCGTTCCGAGAATCGTCCAGCACGATGACCCCGCCCGAACCCGCCATCGAACCAGCGGCAGCGAGCGAATCGAAATCCATTGGGATTTCATCGAGTGACATCTCGCGGTCGATCGTTGATCCGTCAGGCTGGTTTTGTTTGATTTTAAATCGCTCATCAGCCCGCAAGACTTTCGCAGAGCTTCCACCTGGTATGACCGCCTTTAGTTTGCGGCCAGGTTTTAATCCGCCGGCCATTTCATAAATAAGCTGCCCCATGGTCACTGCGCCGACTTCAATTTCGAAGTAACCGGGCTGCTGTACGTCGCCGCTTACGCAGACGATTCTTGTGCCGGTATTGTTAGGCCGGCCCAGGCGGGCATACTCGGCGCCGCCCATGGCGATGATGTGTTTCACATGGCAAAGCGTTTCCACGTTATTGACGATCGTCGGGCACATATAGAGACCCAGCACGGCCGGGAAATAGGGCGGCTTGATTCGCGGATAGCCGCGCTTGCCTTCCAGCGATTCAATCAAGCCCGTCTCTTCGCCGCAGATGTAAGCGCCTGCCCCACGGTGAATGTAAACTTCGGCGTCAAATCCGGAGCCAAGAATGTTCTTTCCAAGAAAATTGTGTTGGCGCGCCTCTTCGATGGCGCGTTCCAGGATTTTTGCGCCTTTCGGGAATTCACCTCTTATGTAGATGTAGGCGGTCCGCGCATTCAAGGCGAAGCACGAGATCAGAATTCCTTCCAACAACTGGTGTGGATCCTCGTGAATGATGTACCGATCCTTGAATGTGCCTGGCTCGGACTCGTCGGCGTTACAGATCAAATAGACCGGCCGTTTTTCGTCCGGCTTGATGAAGCTCCATTTCAACCCGCACGAGAAACCCGCACCGCCGCGGCCTCGCAACCCCGAGTTCTTGACTTTGTTGACAATCTCGGCACGCGACATCGCCAGCGCTTGCTTCAATTGTTCGTAACCGCCGGTGCGCAGATAACAATCGATGTCGGTGGTCCAATCGTTCCGCCCGTTGTTCTTAAAAATCAATCGATGCTCTAGTGGATGCGGAGATGGTCGATGTCTGATCTTTTTGGTTTGATCTCGAAGAAGCTCTGCCGCGGAGTCGGCATTTACATTTTCGTGTAGCTCCTCGTTCACCATGCAAACGGGCGCCGTGCCGCAGCTGGCGAGGCATTCAACGAATTCGACGCTGTAATTGCCATCGGCGCTAACCGAGATGGGATTATGTTCGCCGAAGGACGAATCCGTCCGAAGTGCGGACATTCCATCGCCGTGTCCCTCGCGCTTAATTTCAGTCGCGGCGCAAAGATTTTCCATAACCTGAAAACTGCCAGCCATCGCGCAGCTAAGCGTGCGGCACACACGGATGTGCGTCTTCCCCGCAGGTTCCTGACGAAACATCGGGTAAAACGTGACCAGTTCGAGGATGTTGATCGGCTGTAGCCCCAGCTTTGCCGCGATCCAAATTACTGCTTCATCGCTGATAAAGCCGAACTGTTCCTGCCACAGATGAAGCAGCGGCATTGCCGCGCTGCGGCGGTGTTCGTGCGGGTAGCGCGCGATTGCCGCATCCATTTTCCGCTCCAACTCGGCGGGGACACGCGTGTTCGTCGAGTCCACGACAGGGTCAGCTTACTTGGACAATGTGCTCTCTTTGGACTGCACCTTGTCGTCTTTGAAAATGATTGTTACGGAGTCTTTGCCCTGGCGGTAAATGTAGGTCGTTTGTTTCATGATAGGTTCATTAGTGGTCGAGGTAGGATGTCCCAGAATTGATTCCACCTGTTTCTTCGACATGCCCTCTTCCACCTCATCCACGTTCGCCTTGTCGAAGCGTTTGCCTGGCGTGCACGAAACGCCGATCGCGAGTAGAAACACGAGCAAAAGTCGAGATATCGATCGCAGCATACTCATCTGTCGCATTCTCCCATCACGAAGTCCAGACTCCCCAACACGGCTGGCACGTCGCTTACCATGCAACCGGGCAGAAGCTCAGGCAGGATGCTTAGGTTCACAAATGACGGCGCTCGAATCTTCAAGCGATAAGGCACGCCACCGCCCCTGCTGTTGACGTAAAAACCTAACTCGCCCTTTGGATTTTCAGCCGCGAAATAAACCTCGCCTGGCGGTCCATCGAGTCCTTCGGTGACCACAATAAAATGATGGATCAACTCTTCCATCTTCGTCATGACCCGCGATTTGGGGGGCATCATGT